>JAENXO010000339.1 GCA_016649455.1 Gemmatimonadota bacterium
ACCGGCGTCCTCACGGACTTAGGGGTGGTCTCGCCTGCTGCGCAGGCTCAAGTGTCTCGCTGCGCTCGACGCCGAATCCCTTCCCCTCCGCTTTCTCCCTAACACCCATCGGTAAACGGTAGCTACGCTTCAACCAGCTCGAGCGTGGACGGCTCGAAGATTTCCTCGATCTTCAGTTGGCGACCTGCGAACCCTTGCTCGTACATGTATCGGAATAGGGCCTCCAACGCGTGCCGGTTTGCTTCAACGCCGTACGGGAAGAAGTTCTTGCCCATCAGGCCCTCGGTGGCGTCCAGCTCCTGTGCGAACCATGGCAGGGTCCGCAGGAACCACTTCAGGCGCATGTCCGAGTACGCGAGGGCCTTCGACTCCGAGTAAGCGTCGAAGACGGCCTTCGGGAGCCAAGGTTGTTGGGCGATCAGGTCGCTACGAATCGCAACCGCGTGCATCGTCGGAAAGATGCCCGTCTTCGCGTAGTAGTCACGCTCCACCGTCCGGGGGTCGGCGAACAGGCGCCTGACCTTTGGGTGTCCTTCGACGAAAGCGCGCGGCTCGGCCGCGTGAAACAAGGCGTCGACGTCTCCGTCGATGAGCAGGTCAGACTCGTCCTTCCCGGCCTGGCCGATGCTCACTGACAGCCCTTCGGGCAACAAAGTTTCCTGCTTGGAAACGGCGCCGGAGTTTGCGGTGGACGAGTCTTCAGCGGATATAACCCACTCGATATCCTCGGGTCGCACGCCATACTCGTCGCTGAGCATGCCGCGGATCCACGTGAGCGACGTGGACGAGTACCCCGGGGTACCGACTCGCATGCCCTTCAGTTGAACCGGATCATCGATGCCGCCGTCCACGTGAACGAAGATGCTCTTGTGCCTGAAGATCCGTAAAGGGAAGACCGGGATCAGCGAGTACGCACGGAATCCCTCGTTGGCGAACGCAATCATGTATGGCGACAAGCCGATCTCCGTCACGTCGAGCGTGCGCGGCCCGGAGAAGACATGGGTGTTGAGGTCGCCGATCTTGCCGACCTGGTAGTCTACGTTGCGGCCGGCGACCTGGACTTTGCCCGTCATGAGACCGCTCAGGTGCTCGTGCGGGTAGCCGGCCACACTGAGATCAATTCCCGGCTCTGCGGCGATCGCCTTAGCCAGAGCAGGGGCGATACCCGCGGAAGATGCTGCCGCAAGGCCACTTACCTTGAGGAATTCGCGCCGGTGTATGCCCATTGTCGATTGCCTCTCTCGTTTGGTCTTGCAGCGCCACGATACTCGGATGCACGCAAGCCAACCCTAAGATCGAAGCCGGACCTCCGCAAACGACAGCTAAGAACAGCCGAAGAGGAATGGTACGTGGTTCACCGCGCAGCCCGGGCCCGTACCCCAGTTTGTGCCCTGATTATCGGAACTGAGATAGGACCCTCGTCACGGCCTACGGGATCAATCCGACCGTCCGAAGGTCGCCATGCACGCGGTCGAGCTCTGCCTGTGACCAGGCACCGCGCTCGATTGCAGGCCAGTCGAGCTCACCCAGAGAGTCGGTGTACTCCTCGGCGCTCGCCCGCGCCTCTTCGATGCGATCCTGCCGCACGAGTGCGCTGATCTCGACCAGGTACGGAAACACGTTGAGGCCCGATCCCTTCTGCGAGTCGATGATCCTGCGCGCCGTCTCCACGGCCTCGGCGTACATGTCTGCGTAGAGATAGGCCAGCGCTTCGAAGGTGCGGATGCGATCGTTGCGAGCGTCGTTCGGGCTGAGACGGAACGCGATCGCAAATTCGGCGAGCGCTTCCTCTACCCTTCCGGCGATGGCCAGGCCCAGCCCCAGCTCGGCCCGCGCCTGAGCGTGGCTCGGGCTGATGCGGACGGCTTCCTGAAGTTCGAGCAGGCCCTCGTCTACTCTTCGTTGATGGAGCATGAGGTGCCCGTACCACATCCGGGCGTCAACAAGCGACGGGTTCAGCTGCACCGCGTGCTGCGCGTGCTCGAACGCCTCGCCCATCGCGGTAATCGCCTCGTCACCGGCGCTCGTCGAGTAGTAGTTGCCGATTCCATGATCAATCTCGGCCAGTCGCGCATAGGCCAGCGCGTATCCCGGCTCACGCTGAATCGCCATCTCAATGAGTTCCCGGGCTTCGAGAGCGCTTTCGTACGTGCCTTCCAGGATGAGAGCCTGCGCGCGAATCATGAGCTCCCACGTAGCCAGTTCCGCCGGGCGCTCGACGCGGGTCCGCCGCATTTCGCCGCGCGTCATTTCGGGGGCGATCGCGGTCACGATCTCCCGCGTGATGTCGTCCTGAATGGCGAACACGTCTGCCATGTTTCGATCGAACCTGGATGCCCAGATCTGGGTGTCACTCTCAGCATCGATCAGCTGGGCGGTTACCCGGACACTGTCGCCTGCCGTTCGCACGCTTCCGACCAGCACGTAACGCACACCCAGCGAAGACGCGACGGACGGAAGATCCGCTTCCCGTCCATCGTATGCCCGGCTTGAGCTTCGAGAGATGACCGGAAAGGCTCCCCAGCTCTGAAGGCTCGTCACTATGTCGTCGGTGATTCCGTCTGTGAAGTGCAGGTCCGCTGCGTCGTCGGAGAGATTCTTGAACGGCATCACAGCAATGGCTGCTCGGCCTCCGAATCCGGGGATCGCACCGCCCGCCCCGGCATCATCCAGCGTCTTCAGAGTGGTGTTCAGGACTACGAAGATCACGACGGCCAGGACGACACTTACGGCCATTCCCCGCCGAACCGAAGATCCCGCGTGGCTATCAGCTTCTCCAGACCCGGGTCTGACGTCGTAGTACCACGCTGTGGTGAGCACCAGAGGGAGGCCAGCGGCGGACGCGATCATCACGATCCGTACCCACGACATGGGCAGGGTGAACGTGTCGGCGGCCAGGTCCAACGCACCCCACAGGGCGAGTGCCGCGGCTACGTATGCCGCTGCTGCCCGGTGTACTTTGCGTCGGCGAATCTCTGACCAGAGTTGCATGCCTCTCCGTTATTCGGGTGCGTCAATGCTACACATATAGCAGAAGACTGGAAACGGTCTCGAACGTCGAGGCGTGAAACGCCGAGACACTGAGCACGCGAAGCGTGCGATCCACCGGCGTCCTCACGGATCCATAGCCATGCGCCCCAAGCCGTCCTCCCGTAGTTTGACAGCCTCCCTCGTCCCGACGGACCCAGGCTCCGGCGCTTTCCACCGTGCACCCGGTTTCGTCGGTCTGCCAAGCACTCTTTCGGGAGATAGCCATGACACTTGAGATCCTCACCTCGCTTCTTGCCTGGTGCACACTGATCAATCTGGTGATCCTGATCGTCTGGTGGCTGGTGTTGGCATTCGGAGGCGCCTGGATGCGGGGCATGCATCGAAAGTGGTTCGCGCTGAGCGACGAGAGCTTTGCCGCCGTCCACTACAAGGTGCTGGTGTACTTCAAGCTTCTCTGGATCGTATTCAATTTCACTCCGTACCTGGCCCTGCGTTTGTTCGTCTGAGTGCCGGGCGAGATCGGCAAAAAGGAGTAGCCGGCGGCCGGATTCGGTGCGGGGGGGGCTGCGCTAAGAGCCAACCACGAGGCGAGATATC
>JAENXO010000403.1 GCA_016649455.1 Gemmatimonadota bacterium
AAGAACTGGACGAATAACGATTTAACGCTGACGGGCGGGTACTCGTACCAGCAGTGGAAGACGGACAATCCGTACTTCGAGGCGCAGCAGCTCAGCTCCGATCTGCTCGGACCGAACGGCGTACCCTCATACGATATCAACCGGATCACACTGAACGTGGAGGAGGCCAAGCTCGCGTCCTGGTTCGGGCGGGCCAACTACACGCTGCTGGAACGATATACTCTGACGGCGAGCTTCCGGGCCGACGAATCATCGCGATTCGGCCCTGAGAATAGCACGGGATACTTCCCAGCATTCGGCGCGGCCTGGCGCATCGCCGGGGAATCCTTTGCGGACAACGATTGGCTGTCGGATCTCAGACTCCGGGGTTCCTGGGGTAAGAACGGGAACCAGGCGTTCTCCAACTACCAGCAGTACAAGACCTACGTTTACGGTGAGAACACGGCGCAGGCGCAGTTCGGCGACGAGTACATTCCGACGATCAGGCCCAGCGCGGTGGATCCGAACATCAAGTGGGAAGAGACGAGCTCCTGGAACCTCGGGCTCGACTACGGCTTCAACCAGAACCGCTGGTGGGGCTCTGTCGAGTTCTACTCCAAGACTACTGAGGACCTGATCTTCGACGTGATTGTGGCGGGGGGAACCAACCTGTCGAACGTGGTCACGACGAACGTCGGTGAGATGAAGAATACGGGCTTCGAGTTCACGCTCAACGGCGTGCTCGTCGAGCCTTCCAGTCCGGGCGATTTCACGTGGGACGCGAATTTCAACTTCGCGTACAACGATAACGAACTGACCAAGATCAATCCGTTCGCCGGAAGCAGCGAGAAGATCCTGTCGGGAGCTCCGATTTCGGGCGGCGTCGGATCATACATCCAGGTCCTCGAGCCGGGACAGACTGTCAACTCCTTCTATGTTTACGAGCACAAGCTCGATGCCGGCGGCAACCCGATCTACGAGGACACCAACGGCGACGGAACGATCGACGACCAGGATCTGTACGTGGATCGCGACGGCAACGGCTTCATCAACCAGGATGACCGGGCTGCCTACAAGAGCCCGTCACCGGACTGGATCATGGGGCACACGTCGCTCATGCGCTGGAATTCGTTCGACATGAGCCTTTCGCTGTTGGCCAACATCGGGAACTACGTGTACAACAATGTCGCTTCCAGCACGGGCTTCTACGATCAGCTGCGGGATGCCGCGGCGCCGAGCAACCTCCACGTCTCGGTGCTGAACAACAATTTCCAGCGGCCGCAGTACTTCTCCGACTACTACGTTGAGAATGCCAGCTTCCTGCGCATGCAGAACATCGAGCTGGGCTACACGTTCCGGAAGTGGCTCAACGGAGTACGGATCTACGGAGTCGTGCAGAACGCGTTCACCATCACCGGATACAGCGGCGTCGATCCGACGGCATCCACTGATGGAATCGACAACAACCGTTATCCGCGTACGCGGACGTTCACCGCGGGCCTCCAGGTGTCGTTCTGAGGTCCGGGAATCGACGAGCGAAGACACACAACAACGGATGAAGAGATGAATATCCGAAAGATCATGACCATGTGCGTCGCCTTCGTCGGGCTCGTGGCGGTGAACGCCTGCGACGTCACGACGGAGCCGTTGAGCGACGTTACAGAGACGAACGTGTTCGAGGACACGGGCTCTTACGAGGCCTTCCTCGCCAAGCTGTATGCCGGTCTGTCGATCACTGGCCAGGTGGGTCCGGACGGAAACGGTGACTTCCAGCGACTCGACGAAGGCTTCAGTTCCTACGGCCGCCAGCTGTGGCAGCTGCAGGAACTGCCGACCGACGAGGCGGTGATCGCCTGGAACGACGCTGGCCTGCCGGAGCTGAGCACCATGGGCTGGGCGTCATCGAACCAGTTCGTGCAGATGATGTACTCGCGGATTTACTTCCAGGTGTCGCTGGTAAACGAATTTCTGCGCCAGACGACCGACGACGTTCTTGCCTCGCGCGGGCAGATGAGCCTGGCGCCCGAAATCCACCAGTTCCGCGCGGAGGCGAGGTTCCTGCGCGCGCTCAGCTACTGGCACGGGATCGACCTGTACGGGGACATTCCGCTGGTGGAGGAGGACTACCCGCTCAACGGGCCGCCTCCCCCCCAGAGCACGCGAGAAGCGATCTACGGATTCATCGTCGATGAACTGACCGAGATCCGTAACGATCTGCCGCCGGCCGGCACGGGCCAGTATGGCCGCGCGGACCAGGGAGCGCTGTCGATGCTCCTGGCCAAGGTCTACATGAACGCGGGCGTCTACGTCGGCTCGGACCAGTATGGAGCCGCGATGACGGAGGTCGAGAACGTGATCGGCGCGTATCAGTTGGCGTCTGATTTTCAGTCGAACTTCCGGGCGGACAACGACGGCTCGCCGGAGATCATCTTTGCCGTGCCGACTGATGGCACGAGAACTCAGACGTGGGGCGGGATGACGTTCCTGATTCACGCCCAGGTCGGCGGCGACATGCCGGCGGGCGACTGGGGGATCGATGGCGGCTGGTGGGGTATCCGGGTGACGCCCGAGTTCGTGGCCCTGTTCCCGGGTGCCGAGAACAGCGCGGACAGCCGGCAGAACTTCTGGACCGAGGGGCAGAGTCTCGAAATTGGTTCGATTACGGACTGGTTCCAGGGCTATGCCTGCCCGAAATTCACCAACCTGACGTCGCTGGGCATTCAGGGCTCGCACCCGACGTTCCCGGACACGGACTACCCGATGTTCCGACTCGCCGACGCGTACCTGATGTACGCGGAGCTGGCACTGCGCGGCGGTGGCGGGAACGCGGTGCAGGCCGTGGCTTACATCAACCAGCTGCGGGAGAGGGCGTACGGGGACGCGAGCGGCAACATCGCGGTCGTCGACCTGACGCTCGATTTCGTGCTCGACGAGAGGGCGCGGGAGCTGTACTGGGAAGGCCATCGGCGCACAGACCTGGTCAGGTACGGCCTGTTCACCGGTGGGGACATGCTCTGGTCATGGAAGGGCAATGTACAGG
>JAENXO010000428.1 GCA_016649455.1 Gemmatimonadota bacterium
AAGATCACCGCGTTCGTATGGAGGGGACGCAGGCGACCGAAGGTCGTCCACGGGAGCCCGAGATTAGCCGGCCACCATGCCAGCTGGAGGGCGATGATCACCCCCACGAGCATCCCGACTACACCCCATACCGCCGTCGCGATGAAGAATTTCCGGACAATGTCGTCATCGTAGTTGACGACGCTCGTTCCCGTCGCAGCGGTCGCTGCCGAAACGGATCTTTCCACGTGGTACCCCGCAGTTTCGCTGGTTGAGCCGGCCGTGGCTGGCACGTATCCTTACAGCATGATTGTGGGAGAGCAACCCCCGGTACCGAGGTACTGTCTCCGGACCCGGATTCAGTCCGGGAAAGTCGGCAGATAGAATGATCCAGCTCATCGCGGGAGCCGGCGTCGCCGGCCTGGTCGGAAGCCTTCACTGCATAGGGATGTGCGGTTGTTTCGCGGTCGCCTGCGGCGGCAGCGCGCGCCAGTCGTTTTTCTGGCATGCCGGACGCCTGACTACCTACATGGTGCTGGGCGCCCTGGCGGGCGCGTTCGGCGGAGCGATTCCCGGTCCCGGCTGGGTGGCCGGCGCGATCTCCACCGCGCTGATCGTGTGGTTCGCGCTGGTGTTGGCCGGAATTCTCCCCGAGCCCAAGGTCAGGATCCCGGGGGTGCAGAAGGCCGCGACCAATCTCATCTCGAGACCCGAAGCCGGCGCGCGGTACGTGTTCGGCCTCGCCAACGGTCTGCTGCCCTGCGGGCTGGTGTATGCGACCCTGGCCATCCCGGTCGCAATCGGTGAACCCGGCGCGGGTGCGCTGGCGATGCTGCTGTTCGGGCTCGGCACGGTTCCGGCGCTGGCCGCGGTGACCTTCGGCCTGCGCAAGGCGGCCCTGCAGGACATGCGGGTCCGGCGGCTCCTGGCGGCGGCTGTACTGCTCGCCGGACTGTGGTCGATCGGGATGCGCCAGGGACTGCTCGGCGGCGGGCACATGATGCAGCACGGAGCCGGTGAGGGTGACATGCCCGCGATGCAGCACGACCCTGCAGGCCCGGAGACGCCAGTCATGCAGCACGACGGCCACGATGCTGACATGCCGGCCATGCAACCGGAGGTCCAGCCGGACGGTTAGCCTCCGTCATTCGCTTTTTGCCATGTCGGGCGTGATACTCGGTCGCAGACTTTTTGCTCAGAATATGTCGTACATGCGTATCCAGCTCGCCCAGATAGTCGAGCTGGATACGTATCGTTCTCCAATGGAGCCGTGAATGCGACTGCACAGACCTTCCGCTGGCATGACAGCGATTCTCACGGCGGGCGCGCTGATTTTTTCGCTCTCCCTCCCGACGTCGGCCCGGGCCCAGGACCATTGTTCTGCCGGCACCGACATGTCCGACGCCGCGCTCGGCGCCCGATACGCCCCCGTGGTCCGGTTCGCGCCGAGCGAGCCCAACTTCCCGACGGTCCCGTACTTCTATGCGATGGACGGCGTGGACAACGACGGCGACGGCGTGATCGATTTCAACGACCCCGATGAAATCGTGTCGTACCAACCCGGTGACACGCTTCCGTCGTGGGAGACACTGTCGGACTGGTACGACGAGGAGTTCAGCCGGCTGAGTCCCAATCCGCACAACGTGACGCCCGTCGCGCCACTTCCAGCCGTCCACTACCGCGTCAAGACATTGACCCAGAAGGAACAGGACGCGATGCGGCGCTTCCTGAAGCAGGACATCATGATGTGGGGTCGGGCGCAGAAGTCGAATGTCTCCAGGCACTCCCTCCTGGACAAGCCGTTCAAGGTCATCGAGTACTATTTCTATTACGTGCGCGACATGGGGCTGGTCGGCCACCCGCAGGACATAGAATTCGCATTCGTGTTCGTACCGACCGATCCGGCGGATGCCTGCGAAGGCCGGCTCATAGTCGGTGCCGGCCACACCGATCGAGTGCCGAACAACGTCCTCGTGCTGACGAACAACCTCGTACTCGGCCTCGAGGATATCGCCCGCAATGATACGCTGACCGGCCTCCTGTCGGAGCTCGGAGGGCACTCCAGCTCGGCAGACGTCGCGCCATACGGCCGGTTCCGGCTCGGCGTGGATGTGAACTGGCAGGCGAACAAGACGTGGGGGACGCGGGATGTCCAGTCGCTGGCCCAGATGGGGTACGGGGGCGCTTACCGCCCGGACATGACGCTGCCGCGCGGCCCCGAGTACAACTCGGTTACTCTGTGGCCCGCCGGGGCAGAGTATGACTACGGTCAGGACTACGCACTCATGCCGGTCGCGCTGTTCGAGGAGTTGTACGAAGTGCTCGATGCGGTCGCTTCCGGTCAGACGTCTGCCGCCGCGGCCGTAGCGCCCGTGAAGGCACACCTTGACGCGATCGCGGCCGTGATGGGGGTGGACCGTTTCGTCGGGGTCGAGAATCTCGACGCCGCGGCCGTCGAGCGCATGACCGGGTGGACGAAGCCGATGATCGCCCCCCCGGGCCGCGAAGGCGGCGTCATTGCGACCCACCGGGGCCAGATCTGGGAGCACTCCGTTTACACGGGCGAGTCTTCCGTCATCTTCAAGTCGCAACTCTTCCCGCCGACCATGAAGAGCGTCGAAAAGGGACAGGACCTGTTCCGGCTCATCTCCTGGGGGTTCACGACCTGGCCGGGGAACGCGCACCAGCTCCAGGTCGGGATGGTGATCCCGTGGGTCGAGCTACCGTTCGCGACCCGGGGATTTCTGGATCTGCAGGCCGGCATCGTGGGATCGGACGACCTCGACAAGGCCACGTTTTCTCTGAACCTGTCCTACTTCAACAGCTACTTCCAGC
>JAENXO010000452.1 GCA_016649455.1 Gemmatimonadota bacterium
CAGCCTGTGGTTCATGTCGTGGTATGACGTCTCCATCGGACCGAACCTGGCAATCTTCAACCACGTGCGGCAGAACGGACTCGACATCGAGACGCGCGACAACCAGTTCGCCATGGTGGCTCCGGTCACGCACTGCGCGTATACGCGGGCCGAGGAGAACACAGTGGTCGGCGAGCGTTCGTTGGGCGACGCGCGGTGGGACTACAGCGGATTGATTTATGCCTGGTTCGACCACTGGCTGAAGGGGGAATCGAACGGGATTACCGATTCCCTCCCCCGCGTGCGCTATTACACGATGGGAGCCAACGAGTGGAACGAATCCGCGACCTGGCCACCCGAGAGCGTCGAAATTGTGAGCCTGTACCTGGACTCGGGCGGGAGCGCAAACACACTGAATGGCGACGGCGCTCTGACGGCCACTGCGCCTGGACCGGAAGAGACCGCCGACAGCTTCAGCTACGACCCGATGGACCCGGTGACTTCGCTTGGCGGAAATGTCTGCTGCACCGGAGGAGCTATCGATGCCGGCTCGTTCGACCAGCGGGAACTCGAAGCGTCGCGCCAGGACATCCTGGTGTACACGACTGAGCCGTTTGCCGACGGGCTCGAAGTGAGCGGAACGATCGGAATCACGCTCTACGTTTCTTCCGACGCACGGGACACTGACTTCACGGTGAAACTGATCGACGTGTACCCGGACGGCCGAGCCTTCAACCTGGATGAGACGATCCAGCGAGCGCGGTATCGCGCCGGCTACGATCGCCAGGTGTTCATGGAGCCCGGCCAGGTGTACGAGCTCGAGGTCAGCCCGATGTCCACCTCCAACTACTTTGCCCCCGGTCATGGTCTGCGGATCGAAGTATCCAGCTCCAACTTCCCGCGCTTCACCAGGAATCTGAACACCGGCGGCAGGAACTACGACGAGTCGGAAGGCGTCGTTGCCAACAACAAGGTGCACCATTCGGCTGGATATCCCTCGCACATCAGGATCCCGGTGGCGACCAGGTGAGGCGCCATCGGGCGGTCGTAACGCTGACGGGCGGGATTGCCGTATTCGCCGCGCTCGTCCTGTCCGCCTGTGCTGGTCCGCCGGCAGCGGAAGACACTCCGGCCGAACCGACCATGCCCGCACGCATCGTCGCGATCGGCGACCTGCACGGAGACCTCGACGCAACCCGGGCCGCCCTTCGTCTTGCCGGGGCAATCGACTCGCTCGACCGCTGGATCGGAGCCGATCTCGTACTCGTCCAGACCGGGGACGTGCTCGACCGGGGCGACGACGAGGAAGCGATAATCCGGCTCTTTGAGCGGCTGGCCGAGGAAGCGGACGCGGCTGGCGGTGCGGTCCACGCGCTCAACGGCAACCACGAGCTGATGAACGCCTACTACGACTACCGCTACGTCACGGACGGCGGCTACGCCGATTTCGAGGACGTCACGGTGGTCGAGACTGTCGACTCACTTCTCGCAACGCTGGAACCTGAGCAGCGAGCCAGGGCGCAGGCTCTGAGGCCCGGCGGCGAGTTCGCCCGTCTCCTGGCGGAGCGGAACATTTTCCTGATCATCGGCAACACGCTGTTCACGCACGGAAGCGTGCTGCCGGAACACGTGGATCTCGGGCTGGATCAGATGAACCTCGAAATCCAGGCCTGGCTCCAGAATGAGGCCCCCCAGCCCGAGTGGATCCGGGGTGACCGGAGCCCGGTGTGGAACCGGCTGTACTCAGACGGTCCAGACCTCGCGGCCTGCGATACGCTCGCTTCCGTGCTCGATCGCCTGGACGTGAAACGCCTGGTGGTCGGGCACACGGTACAGGATGCCGGGATTACGGCCTACTGCGGCGGCCGCGTGTGGTGCATCGACGTGGGCATGGCTGAACACTACGGGGGCCGGCCCGAAGTGCTCGAAATACGGGGTGATGCGGTCCGCGGACTGCGTTGAAGTCAGCAGTCGCTGAATTCGACCCTGCTCCGCCGGACTCTCAGCGCGCTGTCGGCATGTTGGCGCCGACCTCCTGTCTCCAGGCCCTCAGCGCCCCGAGCAACCTGGCTGTGTCAGCCGGGCGTTCGACGGACAGGTCACGGCGCTCCGAAATGTCGCCCGACAGGTCGTAGAGTTCGACCGACCCGTCTTCGAACCATTCCACGAGCTTCAGATCTCCGACCCGGACAGCCCCGCCCGGCCGGTTGCCGGAACCGTGGTAATGCGGGAAGTGCCAGAAGAGGGCTTCGCGCGTGCCGGTACCGGCCGTCATGGCGCCTGTCAGACTCGTTCCGTCCAGGTGCTGGTCGGGCCGCGTCGGGAGACCCGCCGCTTCGAGCAGAGTCGGAAACAGATCCATGCTCATCGCCGGGCGGTCGACCATGGTCCCGGCTTTGATCCTCCCCGGCCAGCGAATAATCAGCGGCACGCGGATACCGCCGTCGTACAGCCAACCCTTCCCTGCCCGCAGTGGAACGTTGGCCGTGGCCTGGTTGAATCCTCGGCGTGTCAGCGTGCTGAGCCCCCCGTTGTCGGACACGAACACGACAACTGTCCGCTGGTCGAGCTCGAGGTGGGACAACATGGAGAGAATCCGCCCCACGCTCACGTCCGTGCTTTCCACCATCGCCGCGTACGTCGGGTGGTCCTGGCGCAG
>JAENXO010000584.1 GCA_016649455.1 Gemmatimonadota bacterium
CGCATCCTGCGGGGGCTCAAGGGCTACATGCGCGGTCGGACTTCGATCGTGGTGTCTCACCGGGTTTCCGCCGTGGCCGAGGCGGACCTCATCCTGGTCCTCGAGGACAGTCATCTCGTCGAGACGGGAACGCACCAGGAGCTTCTCTCCCGGGGCGGAACCTACGCTCGTCTCCTCGAACGCCAGCTGCTGGTGGAAGAGATCGAGGCCGGCTGACCGCAGCTCGCCTCAGATCCGTTCGAGGATGAAGCTCGGGGTGAATCGCGTCATCCAGGCGGCGAGCGCCGTGAATCGACCGCTCATCAGCAGCAAGCCCACTCCGATCAACAGCAGTCCGCTGATCCGCTCGACCCACGGAATCCACCGTTTGAAGCGGTCGAACGTGGTCAGGAACCAGGACAGCGCCAGCGAGCTGACGAGGAACGGAACGGCGAGGCCCGCCGAGTAGAATCCCAGCAGCACCAGGCCTTCGGTCATCGTCTGCCGTGTCGCCGCGAAGGTGAGAATCCCACCGAGGATCGGGCCGATGCAGGGAGACCAGCCGGCGCCGAAGGTGATCCCCACCAGGGTCGACCCGAGGTAACCGAGCGGCTTGTCGCGCAGATGCACGCGCCGTTCGCGCTGCAGGAACATCCCCGGCCGGAGACCGAGAAGGTACAGACCGAACAGGACGATTACCGCTCCGCCGATCCGCGCGATCCATATCTGGTATTCCCGCAGCAGGCGGCCGACCAGCGTGGCCGACGCGCCGAGCGCGAGAAACACGAGGCTGAAGCCGAGCACGAAGAACAGCGAATGGATGAACGCAGTCCGACGGACGTCGCCGCCGCCATGCTCGAGCTCTTCCAGTCCCACCCCACTCACGAATGACAGGTAGGACGGAACCAGCGGAAGCACGCAGGGCGACAGGAACGACAACACTCCGGCGGCGAAGGCGACCGCTATGCCAATCTCGAGCTCGTTCATGGATCTCCAGACACACGTCGGGCCGGCGCGGGACGGGGCCGGCAGCGCTCTGCCGCCGGCCCCAATTTCGGGGCGAGAAGCTAACCTTCGGAGGACTCCGGGGCCAACATTCGATTCCAGCTGTCCGGGCAGCCGTCGACCCGGATGTGGAGCGGCTCGCGATCATCTCCCAGCCGCCTGCGGAACCCGTCCACGACCCGCTGCACCCGCTTCGACGGGACCCGACCGTACTCAGTGATGCGGGCAACGGGAGTTTCCGGGCCGTTCCCGTTGCCGTTGCCGTTTCCATTGCCGGTCGCCTGACCGTTTCCGGCGACGCCGTTTCCGTTTCGCCCGTTCACCTGGTGGCCGTTCCCGTTCGTCGCCACCTCCTCCGAAAATTCCACCCTGCAGATGCGACGCATCTCATCGGGAAGTACACGAGTGAACAGTACGAAGTCTCCCGAATCCTCGAGATCCGGCAGGGGAGGAAACACCCACAGGTCGGAGATTTCGGCCGGTGAGACGCTGTGTTCCAGCGCTCGAAGCCGGACTGCGAGATCTGAATCCACGACCGCTGCGACCGCGGGGTGTCCGCTTGTCCCGTTTCCGTCGTACAAGAACCCTCCAGGTTCAGATGGCACGGAGACGACGCCGCCGGAATCGGCGGTGGACAGGCAGGACGAATGAGAATCTAAGCAAGCCGCCTCGTTCCGTACAGGGGTGCCGATAATGATCAGAGTACCTTCCGGATCGCGGCCATCACAGCGTCCTGCGTCGCGGCGAGACTCTGGTTCACCAGCGCCCCGGCAGCCTTGGTGTGTCCGCCGCCTCCCAGCTCGCGCGCTATGGCTGCAACGTCGGCCTCGCCGGCCGAGCGAAGCGAGACCTTGGTGCGCCCGTCCGGGAGCCCACGGAACAGGACCGCGATCTCGAC
>JAENXO010000202.1 GCA_016649455.1 Gemmatimonadota bacterium
CGGCAGTCCAACATCCGCCGTTTCGATGCCGAGCTGGTTCATCAGGTGCAGGAGACGGACCTTTACGTCCAGCGGCGGATCGATCACGGACGGGCTCTGCAGTCCGTCGCGCAGCGTCTCGTCGTCGAGCATCGCTGCTGCAGGACGCTCGATTCCGCCGCCGCCGTGTGAAGCCCAGTCGTAGATCAGATGATCTTCAGACGGTACCGGCACGGTTCTCCTTTCCAGCGCCCGGGCGCCGTTCCTGCCTGGCTCGAGTTGGCTTCGGTCTCAGCGCAAGCTGCGGATCTGTTCGAGGTGGTACAGGCTGCTCTTCTCGCCCACGCCCTCATCGAGGCTCCTCTGAAACTCGCGCTGCGCCGCGTCGAGGTCCCCGAGGCGTTCGTGAATCACGCCGATATGATATCGGGCCATCAGGTATTCGGGTGTGAGCGCCGTGCACTGCTCGAAGTGATCCAGCGCCTGCTCCAGTTCTCCTGCGTGAAACAGCGCGATCGCCAGTCTGTAGTGCGCGGCGTTGTAGTGCGGGTCGATCTCGAGGCAGCGCCGGTACGCCGCAATCGCCTTTGACATATTTCCGCGGTGGTAATTCGCGACCCCGAGATCGTAGGAGCAGAGCACGAATTCGGGCGCCAGATCCAGGGCCTTTTCGTATCTCTCGATCGCGAGGTCGAGCGTGCCCTGGTGAAAGTAGACTGATCCGAGAAGGTGATTGGCGAGCGCGTTGTCCGGATCTGATTCGACCAGGCGCTCGAGCTCCCGCCGGGCCTCCCGGTGCTTGCCCCCGGTCTCGGGAACGAGCGCGTGCAGGAGACGCTGGTCGATGAACGCGTCCCTCAGAAACATGCCGCATTCGGCGCAGAACTTGTCGGTCTCGGCGGCCTCGTGGCCGCAGCGTGAACATCGCATGGCAATTCGCTCCTGGCAGGCAACGTCGGCTCGACGCCGCATCATGCCTGAAAGATGCCGATGCGCCGCCACGCGGGCCAGCGTCAGCCGGCCGGTTTCCGACGCGTATAAATCGTGCGGAACTTCATCAGCGCGAGAAGCTGGCAGTCGTCGCAGTCTTCTCCCATCTCGTCGGGCCGGATCGGGTCGGCCGCGACCTCGAACCCGAGGCTCTCGTACAGTCGGATCGATTCCTCGGCCCGCGCAGAGTCCGCAATGAACCGCCGCTCCCAGCCGTCGGCGATCCGCGCCGGATCGGGTCGAAGCTGGCTCTCAGACAGCACGCGGCGCGCCTCCGTTTCCACGACCATGGAAAGCGGACTCCTCCGGTCCGGGCTCCGCGAATCGTTCACGGGCGGTGGCCTTGCCTCGTCATCAAGCCGAAACTGGGTTGGGGTTTCGGGCCGGTCGCTCGCCGGCCAGCGTCTCGAGACGCAACTGCCCGAGGATCGCCGCCCCGAGCGCCGGAACGAACTGCACCAGCCCGTCGGGCGGCACGTTCACGTCGGTTTCCAGGGTCTCGCGAGCGACCCGCGCCATGGTCTGGAAGCGGAGAATCCCACCGATGAGCGTGAACTCTGGTTCCATTTGCACCCGCTTCATCAGCTGCACGGACCGACCGACGAGTGAGACGATTGCACCGTGCATGATGTCGGCGGGCGCCACTCCCTGGGACAGGTGGTTGATCACCTCCGACTCCGCGAACACCGCGCAAACGCCGGAGATCGAGATCGGCTCCTTCGAGGTGGCGACGAGCGGGCCGATTTCTTCCGTCGAATAACCCATGTAGCGGGCGGTCTTTTCGAGGAACGCGCCTGTGCCCGCGGCGCACTTGTCGTTCAAGCGGAACGACTTGACCTTCGTCTCGTCGGTCAGCCGGCTTGCCTTCATCGTCTGGCCGCCGACGTCCAGGATCGTGCGAGTGCCGGGAAAGAGCAGAGTCGCGCCGCGTGCCGCGGCCGTAAGGTCGGTGACCTTCAGGTCGCTGTCCGCGGCCTGGTGCCTTCCGTACCCCGTGGCGACATAGTAGTCCAATTGGTCGCGATCCAGTCCCGCCTCAGCGACCGCGTCTGCGCAGACGGTCTCGGCAACCTCGGAGAGCCGAAACCCGGTCGGCTGGATGGCGCTCCCGAGGATCGTCCGGTCGCCGTTGACGACGATGGCCTTCGTATACGTCGATCCGATGTCGATCCCGACCGTATGCCTCATCGGGCCCCCTGTTTCGCCGGCGTCGGCTCCCGGCTCGCGAAGACGTGATCCAGCGCGAACAGCGCGGCGCCGAGCGCACCCATGTAATGCGAGTCGTCGCTCACGTTCACTTCCAACCCGAGCTTCTGATTAAGCGCGTCGATCATCGCGACGTTCTTCGCGACCCCACCCGTGAACGTGACTTCGCTCTCGATTCCCACGCGGCGCAGCAGGCCAGCCGAGCGGCCCGCGATGGATTTGTGCACGCCGAGCAGGATGTCCTCGATCTTCTTCCCCTTCCCGAGCCAGGAAAGCACCTCGGACTCAGCGAACACGGTGCAGGTGGTAGAGATCTTCACGGGTCTCTCTCCGCGCATCGCCGTTGGCCCCAGCTCTCCGAGCGGAATGTCGAGCGCGCTCGAGGCGGCGCCGAGAAACCTCCCCGTGCCGGCCGCGCACTTGTCGTTCATGCAGAAGTCGAGAATCTCCCCGGTCGCCGCGACCCGGATCGCCTTGGTGTCCTGACCTCCCATGTCCACGACCGTGCGCGTGCCGGGGAACATCTGAACCGCGCCCCGGCCGTGGCAGCTGATCTCTGTCACCTGCGTGTTACCGAAAGTGACCTTATACCTGCCGTATCCAGTGCCGACGACATACTCGACCTCCTCTTCGCGCAGGTCGCCCGACAAAAGAGCCTCCTGGAACGCCGTCTCAGCGGCGCGCATCACGTTGGCGCCCGTGTCGGTGAGCGCACGACTCACGATCGAGCAATCCTCGTCGACGATTACCGCTTTGGTCTGTGTGGACCCGACATCCACTCCCGCCGCGTAGGCCATCAGGTGCCTTTCTTCCTTCTGTTCTTCGTCGCCCGGTCCGGAACTCGCGGCCTTGGCGGAGAGTCAATTCCCGCCGCTCTGCAGGCGGCGAGAGGCGAGGCCTTCGAAGAACGCGTCGATCCGATTCTTCAACTGGGCCTCGGAAACGACGCGCTGGTCCATCATGTCCGACTCGATGAACAGGCTCGCCACGTCCCGCGCCTCCATCAGGGCGCGGCGGTTGTCAGCGAGGCCTGTCGAAACGGTGCGGCAGCTCTTGATCGGGTGGTAGACGACGCCGTCGGCAGCGAATTCATCGATCATGTTCTCGATCGCGTGATTCTGGAAGAACATGCTGTCCATCGCGTCGCGAACTCCGTACAGCAGTCCTTCCGCCAGGCTCTCGAGCGGGTCCGCCAGGTCGTACTGGTATCCGAGGTTCGAGCCGCCGGAAGCAAACCACAGATAGGTCGAGTGAATGAACGTGCCGCCCAGCTCGGTGAATAACTCGTTGAACCGTCGGAATATCGGATAGCACGGCACGCCAACGAAGATCAGCCGGTAGATCTCGTCGCTGATCGTCCCTATCCCGTGCTCGCTCTTGTACTCGAGCTCTTCGACCAGCTCGGTGAAATACCGGGCACCCTCCTCCGTGCCTCGTAGCCCGTTGGCGACGCCGAGGAAGATCGTCCCGTCCGACAGGGCATTGAATGTCGCCGGGCGGCTGCGGTTCAACTCGAGCGCCCGCTTCCAGCCCTCGGCCATCACGTTCGCATGGCCCATGCACTCTCGGAGCCGGTCGATATCGAACGACCGGCCGCTCACCTGCTCGAGCAACGGAATGAGTTCCCGCAGCTGCGCCGCCACGTAGCGCCGGTCATTCTCGAAGTCCTGGTTCCCGGGCCACGTCTGTGCGCCGGCGGCCCGACTGCCGGGGACATCGAGCGTGAAGGTCGGGATCCCGTACATCCGCTCCCAGATCTCCGCCCACTTGATGTAGGTATTGCACGCGTTCGTGTAGACTGCGATCGAGGGCTTCGGGATCCGCCCCATCGGGAGCTGGCCGCCGCGTAGCTGCGTCGCGACGTCCGCCTTCACGTATCCGCAGATGTCGGGAGAGTATCCGTAGTCTTCTGCTTCGTTCAGATACTCCGCCGCCACGTGACGTACCGCTGTCTGCAGGGAGTTGATCTCCGGGAACACGATCGGCAGGTCGAACGTCCGGAGGAGCTCCGCGAGGCTGCCCATGACAAACACATAGGCGCCGCCCCGGTCCTCCTCTGCGGCCCGCGTGAGATCGGCGTACCATTCCCGGAACAGCTGCGCTCCATCCCGGTTTCCCCGACCTACGATGTCGTGCGTGGCGGTGGTCACGGTGCACCTCTCCTCAGTCGAATAGCAGATTCTCGACGAACGTCTCGAGCTGGATCTCGAGATGTTCGAAACTCGTCATGCCTTCCTCGAATTCACTGACGAAGTACGGCACGCCGGATTCGTCCAGCGCATGCGTGTACGTGACCTGCTCCTCGAGCCCCGGCTCGCACATTTTCGCGGCGGTCACGATCGCGGCGCGCGCATCCGCCTCGCGGATCCTGTCCAGGAGCATCTTCTCCTTCGGCTTCCGGAGGTCGTGCTGCACCGGGCTGTAGGACGAACGCTCGAGATAGGACTCGGCGAGGGCGGCGAGCGGGTCCCCATCCTCCGGAACGTCCTCCAGTATCCACCGCAGGCCGATGAGTAGATCGTCGTCCACCACGTAACAGGAACGTCCGATGGCGCGGATCAGGTCAAGCGGTGGCTGTTCGCAGAATCCGCCCTCGAACACCACCCGGATCCGGTCCTTCTGCGTCGTCCCGCGCGACGCCAGCATCGGGAGGACGGCCTGGAGAAGCTCGTTGTGCTCCTCGCGAGGCATCAGACCTCCCGCGGCCACCAGCACGTACGCCTCGTCCATCGACACGAGCCACGGCGTGCGGCGTTTCGTTTCGTACAGCGTCCGGATCAGGGCCCTGTTCCGGTTGAACACGGAGATCGAGTGGCGCAGGCCATCTTCGGTGACCCTGGCGCCTGTCACCTGTTCGACCATGCGCATCAGTCGATCGTACTCGCCGCGTAGATATGTCGCCGCGTGGCCGGAATTCGCGTTCTGGGGCAGGTAGAGGATCTGACACGGGTAGGAGAAGTTCCGCCCGAACACACCGGCGAGATTGCGGGCCGCGTCGCAGATCGGATGCGTGACGAACAGTTCCATTTCGACTCGACCGCTCAGGGCCAGCTCGAGCGATGTCTTCACGATGGAGCAGAGGTACGAACCGAAGCGGGAGTCCGCCTGCGTTGGCTCAATCGGCGCCCCGCGTATCTTGAACGGAAGTGCTCCCGCGGCGTGGGCAATTTCCTCCGGAAAGTAGACCTGGAAGTGGCCAATCACCTTCCCGCCCGCCTCTCGCCAGCGGCGCACGGTCGGGAAATCAGTGTCCTCGATCAGTTCGCGGCACTCGTACAGGACCTCGTCGAGAGGAC
>JAENXO010000472.1 GCA_016649455.1 Gemmatimonadota bacterium
GTGGACCTGCAGGTAGAATCGAACGACCTCCTCCAGCGCGTCGAGGGGAACGGGACCGATCAGCTCCGTCCCGGCAACCGCCACTCCGTACCGCGCAGCCTCGGAGCGCACGGTCTCGAGCACCCGGTGAATCGGCGTCTCTGTGTAGTTCACGAGATTCATCGACACCTGAACCATGTCCCGCTCTTCGAGCGCGAACCCCATTCCACGCACGGCCTTGAATCCGCCGTTGATGTGCCTGACGGCCCGGGCGATCGTCTTCGCGATCTCGAGATCATCGGTGCGGAGATTCACGTTGAACGCGATGAGAGGAAAGCGCGATCCGGTGACGGTCGCCCCGGCGGTCGGGTTGAATTCCGCGGGCCCTTCGTCCGGCGCCCACTCCTCGTCCCGGAGCTTCGCCTCGAGCGCCTCGTACTCGCCTTTGCGAATCTTCGGCAGACTTTGCCGTTCGGGACGCGTGGCCGCGTCCTCGTAGTAGTAGACCGGGACTCCCCGGCTGCCGAGCCAGGCGCCGAATTCCCTGGCAATCTCCACCGCCCGTTCCTTGCTCACCTCGCGGATCGGAATGAACGGCACGACGTCGAGAGCGCCCTGCCTCGGGTGCTCACCCTGATGCTCGCGCATGTCGATCGCGGCGAGAGCTGCATCTGCCAGGACCTTTGCCGCCTCGAGAACATGCTCGGGCTCGCCGACGAAGGTGATCACGGCGCGATTATGATCGGCGTCGGCGGACCAGTCGGCGATGCGCACCCCTTCGACCGAGCTCACTGCCGCGACCAGGGCGTCGAGAACCTCCGTGCGTCGGCCCTCGCTGACGTTCGCCTCGCACATCAGGACTTCAGCCATCCGTACCTCCCGCCAGCACCGTGTATACGCTTCGAAGCTCGTTCGACCGGGCTTCGAACTCCGCCTTCGCCTGCTCGTCCTTCACGCCCGGAAGGTTGACCTCCACATTTGCCAGGCAGCCCTCGGCTCCCGTACAGGCCAGCGACCGGGCGCATGCGAGGTCCGAGGCCGCGTTTTCGTTGAATTTCACCGACACTCGGTCCGCCAGTTCGAGCACCCGCACGCAACGCTGCGCGTTCTCCAGCGGTACACGCGTGGCTTCGACCATCGCCGCCCGGATTGCAGCTGTCCGGGCGATTTTCTCATCCTCGGTGCACTTGGGCAGCGTGAACGAACGCATCACGGCCCCGAACGCCTCCGAGTCCTCCCTGCCTCCCTGCATCAGCGCGCGCGTGAATTCCTGCGCCGCCGTGTCGATCGCGTCATAGAATTCGTCGCTCTCGAGGTCCGGCTTCCCTTTCGACACGCGGGCGACCATTCCGACCAGGCCGGCCGCCATGGCGCCGGCCACGGCAGACGCCGTGCCTCCACCGGTGGCGTTGTCATCTGGATCGATGACTTTGAGAAATGCATGCAGGTCTGCGTCGGTCCAAGGCTTCATCGTGCCCTTCCCTCCTCGTGTTCGAGCGCTTCCCGCACTTCGGCCATGATACTTCCGGACCGAATCAGGTCGGCCACCGCTTCGATGTCCTGCGTGAGAGGCCGATCGTGCTCCAGGAAGCGAACCCGCGATCGAATCTGCCGATATGCTGCTGCGGTCCCACGTCCGAGTCGCTCCGGCCCGTTCCGCCTCAGATCCACGGCCTGCGCTGCCGTCACCAGCTCCACCGCAATGACGGTCCGCACGTTCTCGAGGATCTCGAGCCCATGCCGGGCGGCATTGGCCCCCATGCTCACGTGATCTTCCTGGTTGGCACTCGACGGTATCGAGTCGACGCTGTCGGGGTGAGCGAGCGTCTTGTTCTCGGACACCAGCGCGGCGGCCGTGTACTGCCCGACCATCAACCCGCTGTCGAGTCCGGGATTCGCCACCAGCATCGACGGAAGCCCGCCGCTCAGTTCCGGGGTGAGAAGACGGAAACAGCGTCTCTCGCTGAGGCTCGCGATCTCGGCGACGACGATCCCCAGCAGGTCGTGCCAGAACGCCAGCCCCTGCCCGTGAAAATTCCCTCCACTGATCGCCCGGCCACCGCCGTCTGCGTCCGGAAACACCAGGGGATTGTCGCTCGTGCCGGTCAGCAGGCTTTCCACCCGACTCCGGATGAACTCGACCGCGTCCCGTGCCGGTCCGTGCACCTGCGGCACGCACCGAAGACTGTAGGCGTCCTGCACCCGATCAGGGTCGGAATCGATCAACCGGCTTCCGTACAGCAGCGCCCGGATTCTGGCGGCCGCCTCGGCCTGCCCCTTCTGACGGTTTGCCTCGTGCAGCAGGGGGTGAAACGCGGACGACAGCGCCAAAAGAGCGACGAGGCTCAGAGCCGCCGCGACATCGGCATGGTCCAGCAATCCCTCCGCGTCGTGCACACCCAGCACAGCGGCGGCCAGCATGAACGTCGTCCCGTTGGTCAGCGCGAGACCCTCCTTGGGACCGGGAGCGAGTCTGGGAA
>JAENXO010000612.1 GCA_016649455.1 Gemmatimonadota bacterium
AGCGGGGGGCACCCGACGGTGGCCGACATCGAGGCGCACCTCACGACGCTGTATCTGCCACAGCTCATCCGTCACGTGCAGGTCCTGCTGCACGGAATGCGAAGAGCGGGTTCGGAAGTGTACCTGAAGGTCGGTACAGCCGGCACTGGCGGAATGGGGCTCAACGTTCCGTTCACGCACTCCGAGGAACGGCCGTCCGCCATGCTCCTCTCGAAGGCTAGCGTGGCAGGGGCGCACTCGTCACTCCTGTTCCTCATGGGGCGTACGCCCGACACGCCCGTCGTGAAGGAAGTGAAACCGACGGCCGCCGTGGCCTGGAAGAGGATCCGCTACGGGCCGGTGCTGAGGGGAGGGCAGCCGATCCCGAGATTCGACTGCACCGAGCCGCTGTCGCTCGCGGTGGCGTTCCAGGACGATGCTCCGGTCCAATGCGAAATGACGGCGGAGGCGCTGGAGTCGGTATTCCTGGACGCGGGCGAGAACGGACTGTTCAGTCTCGGAGAATACGAGACGATCTCGGCACTCGGCCTGATGGAGGTTATCACGCCCGAAGAGATCGCCGATGCGGTGATCGCCGAAATCCGGGGCCGCCCGACCGGGCGAGACATCGTCGGTGCGCTCGACGCCGCGACGATGGGTCCCACGTATCGGGGCGGCGCAATGCGTGAGGTGGCACTTCGCCAGATGGAGGAGCTCGAGGAGCAGCACGGGGTGCGTTCGGTCGCATTCGAAATGCTCGGGCCGCCGCGTCTCAGCAAGCTGCTGTTCGAGGCGGAAATTCTGCAGCGCCTGTACGGATCCGTGCGGGAAGCGGCCGAGCTCGATCCGGAAGAGACTGCTGACCGGGCGTCCGCCCTGATCTCCTCCGACGCGACGCTCCGTTCCGACATCCTGTCCGTCGGGATCCCGATCCTGTTATCTGAGGGGGACAGGGTGCTTCGCGGGCCTCGCCTCGCCTTCGTGCCGGATACGGACGGCGAGCCGCCTGAGCCGGCGTGGGCGAACCGGGGCTGGGTCGATCTGCGTCCCGTATCGTGGGAGCGGTGGCGCGACAGATGTACCAGCTACGTCGAGCGGGTGCTCGATGCCCCGGGCGCCGAACACGGTTCCGGAGCGGACCTGGATGTCAGGGCTCGCAGCGGAGACGTACGCCCGGGTGCTCTCGCGGCGTTCGTATTCCGTTACGAAGACGAAGGCGAGAGGATGAAACGTTGATGACCGACTCGGGCGAAGAACAGATCGAAACAGTCACCGAGGCCGAGCTCGAGCGGCAGGCCGAGGAGCTGCGCCGGACGAGCGCCGTATTCGAGAAAATTCGTGAATCCGTGGCCTCACGGGTCGTCGGGCAGAACGCGATGATGGAGCGCCTGCTGGTCGGCCTGCTGACCGGCGGACACGTCCTGCTCGAAGGAGTTCCCGGGCTCGCCAAGACCCTGGCCGTGCGGACGCTCGCGGATGCCGTCCACACGACGTTTCGCCGGATCCAATTCACGCCGGACCTGCTGCCGGCGGACCTGATCGGGACCCTGATCTGGGATGAGTCGCAGCGCGAGTTTGTTCCAAAGAAGGGGCCGATTTTCGCCAACCTGGTACTGGCGGACGAGGTGAACCGTGCCCCGGCGAAGGTGCAGTCGGCATTGCTCGAGGCGATGCAGGAGCGCCAGGTGACGATCGGGGACGCGAGCTATCCGGTCCCGGTTCCGTTCCTCGTCCTCGCG
>JAENXO010000348.1 GCA_016649455.1 Gemmatimonadota bacterium
CCGGTTCACCGGGATCGCGTTCGCGTCGGGCGCCCCGCCGCAGTTCGCCGAGACGAATCCCCCGGCCTGCACGATCCGGTCGAGCGCGGTGCGGTCCACGAACAGATCGCGGAGCACGGGGAACCCCTTCGCGCGCCAGGGTTCGATCCACACCTGGTCCCCGTCGTTGTACTCCCGCATGTGGAGCTGGCAGACGGTGGTCCTCTCCCACGGACCGTGCGGCCGGCCGTTGATCACCATGCCGCACGTGCCGCAGATCCCCTCGCGGCAGTCGTGGTCGAAGACGATCGGCTCTTCGCCCTGTGACTCGAGGCGCTCGTTGAGCACGTCGAGCATCTCCAGGAACGACATGTGCTCGTTCGCATCCGCCTCGTACTCCACGAATCCGCCTTTGGCCGCGGGCGAGGCCTGACGCCAGACGTGCAGCTTCAGTTTCATCGTGCTCGTGGCCATTATTTGTAGCTCCTCTGCGTCGGAGGAACGTATTCGAATTCCAGCGGTTCCCTGTGCTCCGTCGGAACGACTCCGTCGCCCTTGTACTCCCAGACGGACACGTGCTGGAAGTGCTCGTCGTCCCGCTTCGCCTCTCCCTCCGGCGTCTGGTGCTCGTCCCGGAAGTGGCCGCCGCAGGACTCCTCGCGCGCCAGCGCGTCGCGACACATCAGCTCACCCAGCTCGAGGAAGTCGGCGACCCGCCCTGCCCGCTCGAGGACCTGGTTGATTGTGTCCCCACTGCCGACGACGGCAGCATTCTCCCAGAACTCCTCACGCAGCACCGGGATCTTCTCGATCGCGTCCTTCAGCCGGGTGGCATCACGGCCCATGCCGCAGCCATCCCACATGACGCGCCCGAGCTCGCGGTGGATGTCGTCCAC
Source organism: Gemmatimonadota bacterium (assembly GCA_016649455.1). GTDB lineage: Bacteria > Gemmatimonadota > Gemmatimonadetes > Palauibacterales > Palauibacteraceae > Carthagonibacter. The sequence continues at coordinate 876 of JAENXO010000348.1, forward strand.
CGTCCGTTTCCCGTCGAGCGCGAGCAGCCGGGACATCCGGGCCCGGACTTCTTCGACCGTGCGCAGAACGTCCGGGTGGTCCTCCGGAACCGGGGTCGGACGTTCGCCTCCGATGTAGTTGCCCATCGTGTACGGAAGCACGAAGTAGCCGTCCGCCAGGCCCTGCATCAGGGCGCTGGCGCCGAGCCGGTTCGCGCCGTGGTCGGAGAAGTTCGCCTCGCCGATCGCGAACAGCCCGGGGATGGTGGTCTGCAGGTTGTAGTCCACCCACAGGCCGCCCATCGTGTAGTGCGGCGCCGGGAAGATCCGCATCGGGACGTTGTACGGATTCTCTCCCGTGATCCGCTCGTACATCTCGAACAGGTTACCGTACCGCGCCTCGATCGTCTCCCGGCCGAGACGCTGGATCGCATCCCGGAAATCGAGATACACGCCGAGCTTGGTCGTCCCCACTCCTTTCCCCTGGTCGCACATCTCCTTCGCGCGCCGGGATGCCAGATCGCGCGGCACCAGGTTTCCGAACGCCGGATACATGCGTTCGAGGTAGTAGTCGCGCTCGTCCTCGGGGATTTCGCCCGCGGGGCGCGTCTCAGCCGGATCGTCCGGAACCCAGATCCGGCCGTCATTGCGCAGCGACTCGCTCATCAGCGTGAGTTTCGACTGATATTCGCCCGCCACCGGAATGCAGGTCGGGTGAATCTGCGTAAAGCACGGATTCGCGAATCCCGCGCCCCGCTTGTGGGCTCGCCAGGCCGCCGTCGCGTTGCACTTCATGGCGTTGGTGGACAGGTAGTAGACGTTGGCGTAGCCCCCCGTCCCCAGCGCCACCGCGTCGCCGAGCCACGGCTGGATCTCGCCGGTTCGCAGGTTCCGGGTGACGATACCCTTCGCGACTCCATCCACCAGGATCACGTCCTGCACATCGTGCTCGGTGAACAGCTTCACCGTGCCGGCGTGGACCTGCCGCATGAGCGATTGGTACGCCCCGATCAACAGCTGCTGCCCCGTCTGCCCCCGGGCGTAGAACGTCCTGGAGACCTGGGCTCCACCGAACGACCGGTTGTCGAGCAGACCGCCGTAGTCGCGCGCGAAGGGAACGCCCGAGGCGACGCACTGGTCGATGATCTCGTTGCTGACTTCCGCCAGCCGATAGACGTTCGACTCCCGCGACCGGAAGTCTCCGCCTTTCACGGTGTCGTAGAACAGCCGGAAGATGCTGTCGCCGTCGCCCTGGTAGTTCTTGGCGGCGTTGATGCCGCCCTGGGCGGCGATGCTGTGCGCGCGCCGGGCGCTGTCGTGATAGGTGAAGCACAGGACGTTGTACCCCAGCTCACCCAGCGTGGCCGCCGCGGCGCCTCCCGCGAGGCCCGTGCCGACCACGATGATCGTGTATTTCCGCTTGTTCGCCGGATTTACCAGGTTCATCTCGAACCGGTGCTTCTCCCAGCGACTCTCGATCGGTCCGGACGGGATCTTCGAGTTCAGCTCCATATCGCTGTCCCCTCCCTTCCTAGGACACGAACCCGGTGAGTACGGCCACCGGGAACAGGATGTTACCGCCCGCCACGACGAGCGCGATGATCAGGCCGAGCGGACGTCGGAGTTTCTGCGCCCGCGGACCGTCGATACCCAGGGTCTGGAAGGCGCTCCACGTTCCGTGGTACAGGTGCAGCCCGAGCGCGATCATGCACACCATGTAGAACACCGCCACCGGGATCGACTGGAATCCTGCGACGAAGTTGTGATACGCATCGCCGGGAATGAAGTCGGGATTCAACGTGCCGGTGGTCAGGTGCAGGATGTGAAACACCAGGAACAGGAACAGGAAGACGCCGCCCCACCGCATCGTGCTCGATGCGGCGTCGATGTTCAGCGACTCCTTCTTCTTGTACTTGGTGCCGCGCGCGGCCCAGCTCTGGCGCGTCAGCGACCAGGCGGTCCACACGTGGATTACGAGTGCCAGAAAGAGGACGGCGCGGAAGATCCACAGAAACCACCCGTACGGAAGGAACGGGTCGCCGAACTCTCGGAGCCCTTCGGCGTAATGGTTGAACACTTCGGGGCCCATGAACACCTTGAGGTTCCCGAACCAGTGAACCATCACGAACAACACGAAGATGGCACCCGAAACGGCCATCGTGATCTTCTTGCCGACCGAGGTGCCATAGAGGGAGGAAACTCTGCCCATGTCGTCTCCTCGGAACAGGTTGCGCGGGTCGGACAGGTCAAGCTATCTCCCGTCGTGACAGCCAACAAGAGACTCTGGAGAACCCGCTAATGAAGCTCAGTACATTCGCGATTTGCGTCGCCACGCTCAGCGCCTCCGCCTGCTCCAGCAAGAACGTAAGTATTGATGCGGATGATACTTATTCATTTGCCGGCAAGAACTCCTACGCGTGGCTCGAAACGGCGGGCGAACGGCCTGATAGCGGCGGCGAAACAGAGCGGCGCGTTCGCCGGTCCGTCGACGCGAACCTGGCCGATCGGGGCTTCCGGCTGGTGCCGTTCGAGCAGGCCGAACTGGTCATCTCATACCGAACCAGCGCCGCGGACCAGCGGGTGTACGACACCTACGGCTACGGCACGGGCCGCTGGTC
>JAENXO010000538.1 GCA_016649455.1 Gemmatimonadota bacterium
ACCGTCCGGCAGATCCCGGTCGAGGAGACGGACGAACGCCTCCTGGGCCAGGTCTTCGGCGGCGTCCGAATCCCCCGTAAACCGCAGGGAAAATCGGTACAACGCCGGGTAATGCAGCCGGAAGGCGTCCTGAACGTCCACTTCCCTCGCCCGCTCTGGACTCCCCGGCTCAGCCGGGTGCTCGGGTCGTCCGAGCACCGTCGTCCGGGGCCGCGGCGCCGGGTAGACGCCGTCCAAGGTCGCCTACCCGATAACGCGCGAGGAGTGCCTGAAGTGACAGGTCATTAGGACCGAACGGGCCCGGATGGAAAGAGGGGCGGGGAGCCGAATCGACCCCGCCGCCCCTCTCCCGGATTCGTGATCGTCCGTCGGACGACCCGCCCTGCCCCGTCCGGTTACTTCACCAGCCGCAGCACCTTGAACAGGGGACCGGCGTTCCCGTCATGACCGTAGGTAGTGGGATCCACGCCCGTGTAGCCGATCCACCGCGCCACGATGTCCTGTCCCTGGATGTCCTCCACGAACACGCCGGCGAAGTTCGTGAACGTGAACGGCTTGGTACCGGCATCGATCTCCTCCGTCGGATCGAACATCGGAATCGGCCGAACACGCTCACTGGGCCTGCAGTCGCCCACGTCCTGGCTGGACTGGAGGCCGTTGTTGACGATGCAGTCCATGCCGTCGTTCCACACCGCGTCCGGGTCCTGGTCGATCAGCTCCTTGAACCCCTGCATGGTGGGACCGGACATGTTTCCGGGCTCCGTCTCCACCTGCTGCCCGACCGAATAGGAAATCGACGGATCAACGCACCCGGCGACGTTCGTGCGGTAATCGTCGGCCCCGAACTGCCCCGGCGGCCGCCAGGGGTAGTACCAGCTCGGGTTCAGGTCGCCGTTCGGAGTATTCGACTTCATCGTGAATTGCGTCCCGATATCGGACTCGGAGTAGCCAGTGTAACCCTCGTTGAGCCTCACCGGATCGGAATCGGGGACGGCCCACGGAATGTACACGTCGCCCGCTTCCAGTTCGAAATCGTCGGGGTCGTTCGGAGTGCCCGGACCCTCGAGCCAGCGATCCGGGAGCGCCAGCGGAAGCAGGCAGGTGATCCCGCCCGCGTTCGATGCCTCCGCCGTCGCGGTCGCGCCGATATCGACTGATGTCACGCCGAACATGCGAGCGAAAAACGTCTCCATCGGATTTCCGCGTTCAGCAGTGCGAAGCGCGTTCACCGTCACCTGCCGATTCGTCAGGTCCACCGTCACGTCGGTGGCCAGGACGTTGGCGTTCTGACCGCCGATCGTGTTCAGTCCGCCGATCGTAACAGCGTTGAACGTCGCCAGCTCCCGGTTGTTGGGGGAGGCAACCAGCGCTCCGGCGCCGGCCAGGGCCGCGCCGTCCGCCACGCGCTGGGCCTCTGTCCGGGCCGTGAACAGCATGCCGACGTCGATCGCCAGGGCGCACACCGATGTCACCGCGATCATGCTGCCGGCGACGATGAACAGGGCGACGCCTCGTTCGTCCGAACTCGTCTGCCTGACGCGCCTGACGACTGTGCTTACGATCTTCATGTTTCTTCGCTCCCTTGAACGGCATCCGCAGGCGGAAATCGACCGCCGACGTAGTTGCTCGGGGAGTTTGAGAGCCAGAATCGTGCGGGGAGAGGACAATGAGGGCGATCGTGGATGGCGGCTCAGCGTAACGCGTGTATTGACTGCATTTTATGCGAATTGCGCGGGGCGTTTTGTCTGACCGGACTCGGGGGCGACCGTCCGCCGGAGGGTTACTTTTGTGAGCCGACCTGCAGGTTGTAGCACCCGGCCCTTGCAGAATGCCCGGTCGATTCAGCCGTCCGGCGACGGCCGTGGGTCGGCTACTTGAGCAGCAGCACCGATGGACTCGCGAGAATCGAGACCTGGTAGGCGATGCCGGACCACGCCGCACCGGGATTCGAGGGATCCACGGGCCGCGTGACGAGGATGATCAGCTCTGCCCCGGTTTCCTCCGCGTGGGCCAGGATCTCCGGCACGCGTGAGCCGAAC
>JAENXO010000384.1 GCA_016649455.1 Gemmatimonadota bacterium
ACGTCGTCGGCTCCTCCATCGCGCGGGAATCGGACGGCGGAGTCTACATCCACTCGGGACCCGAGATCGGTGTCGCATCGACCAAGGCCTTCACCGGTCAGCTCACCGTGCTGGCGCTTTTCACACTGCTGATGGCCCGCAGGCGAGGCATGTCACTGCTCGATGGCAGAAACATGGTCGCGGCGCTGGAGAGCCTTCCCGCCGGCGTGGAGCGCGCGCTGGAACTCGATTCCGAGATCGCGCAGATCGCCCGGGAGTATCATCACCACGCGAACGCCCTGTATCTCGGCCGCGGCTACAACTTTCCGGTCGCACTGGAAGGAGCACTGAAGCTCAAGGAAATCAGCTACGTGCACGCCGAGGGCTATCCGGCTGCGGAGATGAAGCATGGGCCGATCGCCCTGATCGACGAAAACATGCCCGTGGTGTTCATCGCTCCGAGTGACTCGGTGTACCCGAAAATCGCGAGTAACATCGAAGAGGTGAAAGCCCGCGGTGGGCGCGTGATCGCCATCGTCACGGAGGGAAACCGGGAGCTGGACGGACGGGTCGATCACGTGATCGCCGTGCCGGCCACGATCGACGCGCTTCAGCCGTTGCTGACGGTGATCCCGCTGCAGCTCCTGGCGTATCACATTGCCCTCGCCAGGGGCTGTGACGTTGACATGCCGAGGAACCTCGCCAAGAGCGTCACAGTCGAGTGAACCGGGTCACCCCGCGCCGGATCGCGCGGGGGCGCCCGGTGTTCTATCCTGTCCCGGGCCGAAGGCCGGTTCGCGGGCAGATCTGACCAACTCGACGAGGTCAAATGCGGTTCGACCAACATGAGTCCGGCAAATTCGGGGCGCGGCCTTTCCACGGGCGGGTCCGCCGCGCTGCCGTACTCGCAGGCGCCGCGTGTCTCCTGGTTTCCGGCCCGTTGCCTGCCCAGTACAGAGTCGTGTCTCCCGCCGGGGACACCATCACCGTCGAGACCGAAGCAGTGCGGGAAATGCTCGATTCCACCCGGGCGCTGCGCCTGGACATCGAAGTAGATCCCCGGGTGCTGTATGCGATCGGGTACGGAGACCCGGTGACCGAGGAGAATCCCGATCCCGCCTGGCCGTGGAACGCGATCGAGCTGCGAAGTGATTCGGTGGTGGAGCTGACGACGCCCGGCAACCTGCGCGAGGCGGACCGGGCCTATGCGAACTACGCGGTGATCCGAATGCGCAACGTGCGGAGCCGTGACCCGGATGCCGCTTGCGATTCGATCGTGGACTGGGAAGCCACGGCCGTCTCGTCGTTCATCGATGGGTGGATCGTGGCCCGGACTCTGTTCGGAGGCCCACCGTTCGGTCCCCTGGACGCGCTGGCGTTCGCACGTCTCGATGGTCACGTGCCGGCGCTGATCGTCGATATCGGTGACCGACAGATCGGAGCCTGCGCCGAAGAATGGGCAGATTCCCACCCGGCTGCGGTCCGGGCTTACCGCTCCTGGCACGACCGACAGTTTCCCGCCCCGGAACTCGATGAGACCATCCCATCGGAACAGACCGTTCCGCCGGATGGCGAAGCCGCGCCGTCCGTGGAGCCGGTGGCCTCCGACGAGCCGCCGCCTGCGGAGAGCTGATCATCATGTCCCCCAGGTTCTACAACACGCTGGGCCGGAAAGTCGAGGAATTCGCACCGCTCGAGCAGGGGACGGTGCGCATGTACACGTGCGGTCCGACCGTGTACGACCAGGCACACATCGGCAACTTCCGGTCGTTCGTCTGGGAGGATCTCCTGCGCCGCTATCTCGAGTGGAAGGGTTGGCGCGTAATCCAGGTAATGAACATCACGGACGTCGATGACCGGACCATTCGGACCGCCGTCGAACGCGGCGAGTCACTCGAACAGGTTACGGCACCGGTCGAAGCCGCGTTCTTCGAAGACTGGCGTACTCTCGGCCTCGAAGAGGTGGAGCACAAACCGCGCGCTACCGAGCACGTCGCCCGGATGATCGAGCTCGTCGAGCGACTCGAGTCCGAGGGCTATGCCTATGTCCGCAATGGATCCGTCTATTTCGCGATCGATCGATTTCCCGGATACGGCCGGCTGATCGACCTGGATCCCGAGAGCCTCCGGGCGGGCTCCCGCGTCGAGGGGGATGAGGAATACTCGAAGGACGATCCGAGAGATTTCGTTCTGTGGAAGGGAGGCGAAAGGATCTCGGAGTCGGATGTCGCGATCTGGGACTCGCCCTGGGGCCCGGGTCGACCCGGGTGGCACCTCGAATGCTCGGCGATGGCGATGCAGTATCTCGGTGAGACGTTCGACATCCACACTGGTGGGGTGGACAATATCTTTCCCCACCACGTGAACGAGATGGCGCAGTCCGAGGCGGCAACGGGCAAGCCGTTCGCCCGTTTCTGGCTGCATGCCGCGCACCTGCTCGTCGATGGTGCGAAGATGTCCAAGTCCCTGGGCAACTTCCACACGATCCCGTCGCTGGTCGCGCAGGGCTACAGGCCGTCCTCGATCCGCTTTCTTCTGCTCAGCGGCCATCACCGGCAGCAGCTCAACTTCACGCTCGAGGGGCTGGATCGTGCGTCGAGGGCCGTCGACCGACTGTACGAGTTCGACCGGCGCCTGCGGGAGGTGGAGGCCGGGAGCCCGATCGGGCAGTCGGAGGGAGCCGGCGATTCCGGGGACACCGGGACGGCCGGGGCCGGCAGTGTCGCCGGAAGCTGGCGGGAGTCGTTCGAGGCGGCGCTGGACGACGATCTGAACGTGGCGGACGCTCTGGCCGCCACCTTCGAGCTTGTCCGTGAGGGCAACTCGATGCTGGATGTGGCAGCGGACTCGGCAGCTGAATCGGCCGGGATCGCGCGGGAGCTGAGGCCCGTGCTCGCCGAGTTCGACCGGGTGTTCGGCGTTCTGGCACTGCGGGCGACCGAGGAGAAGACGGCGGACCTCGACCTGGCGTCCTGGGTCGAGGGGCAATTGCTGGCCCGGGCGGACGCGCGCAAGCAGCGGGACTTTGCACTGGCGGACAGATTTCGGGACGAATTGCTGGAGCGTGGAGTCACGATCGAAGATACTCCCGCAGGGCCGAGGTGGCGTCTCGCGGACGACTCCGACTGACGCGATTCGCCTGTTCCACGAGCGCCGCGACAGGTAGTTGACGTGTCCGAATCAC
>JAENXO010000059.1 GCA_016649455.1 Gemmatimonadota bacterium
CGGGAGTGGCTTCCGGTCGCGGAGATTCAGCCGTGAGCGGGCTCGCCTCGATCGAGTCGATTCGCTCCGAATTCCCGGCCCTGGAAAGGATGCACGCCGGCTTGCCGGTAGCCTACTTCGACGGACCGGGCGGAACCCAGGTTCCACGAGTCGTGGCTGAAGCCGTCTCCGACTATCTGCTCGGACACAACGCGAACACGCACTGGGGCTTCCCCACCAGTGCCGAGACGGACCGGATCATCTCCGATGGTCGGGAAGCCGCGGCCGATCTGGTAGGAGGCGCCGGCCACGAGATCGTGTTCGGAGCGAACATGACCACGCTCACGTTTCGGCTGGCTCGGGCGCTGGGCCGGCAATTCGCTCCCGGTACCGAGATCGTGGTGACGCAGCTGGACCACCGCGCGAACGTGGATCCCTGGACGGACATGGCGCACATGTGGAATCTCACGGTGCGCACGGTTCCGTTTCGCGCTTCCGACGGCATGCTGGACTGGGACGTGTTCGAGTCGGTGGTCGGTGAGCGGACTGGCCTGATAGCCATCGGAGGAGCGTCCAACGCGCTCGGCACGGTCAACGACGTGACTCGCGCGGCGGCCCTCGCGCGCCAGGCCGGAAGCCTGCTGTTCGTTGATGCCGTCCATTCCGCGCCGCACCTCCCGACGGACGTCGCCGCGCTCGGTTGCGACGCCCTGGCATGCTCTCCGTACAAGTTCTACGGCCCACACGCGGGAGTGCTGTGGGTGCGGGGTTCGCTGCTCGAATCGCTGCACGTATCGAAACTGCTGCCAGCGAGCGACGGAGCTCCGGAGCGACTCGAGACTGGTACTCTGAGTCACGAGGCGATCGCCGGAACGACTGCCGCCATCGACTTCCTGGCCGGCCTCGACGCCGGATCCGGCGATCGACGCGAGAGACTTCTGCGGGTGATGCAGGGCCTCCACGACCGGGGGAATTCGCTCGTGCGACGACTCTGGAACGGCCTCGCGGCGCTCGACGGGGTACATGCGTTCGGCCCGGCGCCGGGAACCACGGCACGCACGCCGACGGTTTCCTTCATCGTGGACGGAGTCACCAGCGCGAACGTGTCGCGCCGACTGGCCGACGGACACGGAGTGTTCTGTTCGTACGGTGACTTCTACGCCAGCGACGTGACAATAGGACTCGGAGTCGAGGACGAAGGCCTGGTCCGCGCCGGCTGCGCTTGTTACACGACCGTAGCCGAAGTCGATCGACTGATACGAGGCGTGGGAGAGATCGCAGACGCGCGCTGAGACCGGTACCGAAACAGGGAGAACGGGGAGAGCATGAGGCAGCCTCGGAGCGACGGCGCCGTGAACCTGGAAGCCGTCGTCGTGCATCTGACGGGCCCGTTCCGGGGCACCCGCCAGCACCTGTTCTCGGACGACATCTCGGTCGGCACCGGACCGGACGTCGACATCCGATTCCCTCCCGAGCGCGCGCCCGCGGTGGCGCCGAATCATGCGGCACTGCGCAAGACTGCCGACGGCACGTACGTGCTGACGGTCCGTCCCGGCGAGACCGTGTTCGTCAACGGGGCGCCCGCCGAGGAGTACGCTCTCTCGTCCGGTGATGTGCTGGGGTTGGGCGAGAAAGGACCGGTGCTCCGATTCGTTCTCCTGCGTGACGCTCCGACCGCTCACAAGAGCATGTCCGAGGCGTTACGTGACTGCGTGGACTGTGCCCGGCACGGCAGCGGCAACGGGCTGGGTCGCGTATGGCTGTTCATGAAAGATCTCCCGCGCGAGATGTTCACCCAGACGGCCCCGTCCGTCCGGGTAGCGCTGGGAGGCCTCGCACTGCTCATGATCGGCGTCGCCGCGACGTTCGCCGTGTTCGGGTTCCGGCTCGAGCGGAGGATCGCGGAAGAAGGCCAGCGAGTGAGCGACGTCGAAGCACGGGTCCGCGAGCAGGCGGAACAGATTTCCGATCCGGAACTCCGGGCCCGGTTCGATGAGCTGTCCGTCGCTCTCTCGACTCGGGTGGAAGCGCTCGAACTGCTGAACGAGGCGGGGCGGAGGATCGTGAGCACAGCCGAGCCTTCCGTCGTGTTTCTCCAGGGAGCCTACGGCTGGAAAGCGCCTGACGGACGCCCGTTGCGCATGCTTACCGGGCCGGATGGCCGGATTCTCAAGGGTCCTGGCGGTAGCCCCCTTACGAGTATGGAGGGTGACGGCCCCCCGTTCACGGCCGAATTTACCGGCAGTGGATTTCTGGTCAGCGACAACGGACTCGTGGTGACGAACCGCCATGTCGCGATTCCGTGGAGCGTGGACGGCTCGGCGAGTGAGCTCAGGGACCGGGGATTCGAACCGGTGCTCCGGTTGCTCGCCTACGCGCCCGGAATCGCCGCCCCGTTCGAGGCGGAATTCGTGAGGTCCAGCCCGTCAAGCGACCTGGCCCTGCTCAGCGTGCCGGAGCTGTCCGCGCACGCTGCGCCGCTGCCGCTCAGCCTGGAATTGTCGGGTCCGGGCGACGAGATTCTCGTGCTCGGATACCCGGCCGGAATCAACGCCCTGCTGGCCCGCTCCGGCTCGTTGTTCGTCGATTCCCTTCTCCAGTCGCGGCCGGACTTCTGGAAGGTCGTGGAGCATCTTTCGGCCTCGGACCTGATCCACCCACTCGCGTCACGCGGGATCGTGGGGCAGGTGACCCCATCATCCGTCGTGTACGACGCTGAGACGACCAGGGGAGGCAGCGGCGGTCCCGTGCTCTCTCTGAAGGGAGAGGTAGTGGCGGTCACGTACGGAGTGCTGGAGGGATTCGGCGGCTCGAATCTTGGAGTGCCGGTGGAGGAAGTCCGACGGCTGATCGAGGCGAATTACGTTCGAGACAGCCTTCCCCCGAACACCAGGCCCTGAGCCAGGGGCGGGTTCCTGGACCGTCTGTGACCCACGGCTGTCAGAAGGCTCGGAAGCTTCCCGTCACCCTGCCCTGCGCATCCACGATCTCGATCGGACCCTGCCAGATATCGTCGACCAGCCTGAGAACCGGCTGCTGCTCCGAGTCTACGAGACTGAAGGTGAGCGTGAACGCATCCGCTCCACTCGAATTCACCACGTAGCCGAGGTCCACCAGCGATTCGCTCGTGACGACGCTGAGTGGATTCGACCCGAACCCGATGGCCGGGGACATCAACTCGACCGAAAACACCGACTCGCGCCAGTGTCCGTTCAGGCTTCCCGTCCCGTACGTCACGTTGTCATTCTCCAGCGGCACGATCGCTCCGCCAGTATACCCGGCACCCCCGATCGCATTGAACGCGGCGGTCCCCGCTGTCCCGCTGAACCAGGTGTCGTTGATCGTCGCAGGCGCAGGATCCGTCGGATCCTGCAGCAGCCCGAACAGGCCCCATAGCGTCCCGATCCCCAGCACGTGCCCCATCTCGTGCAGGATCACGTCTTCGAGTCTTCCCTGCGCCTCGAGATTCGCCAGGTCCGCCGTGTCGAACTTCATTCCGCCGAGCAGCGGGAGATCTCCCGGCGTGCGAATCCGGCACGGGCCCGCCGAGCCCAGGACACCGCCGGGACCGTCGATTGGAATGAACTCGAGGTAAATCACCAGGTCGTCGATCGTCTCGTTCAGCGCCGGAACCGTGGCTCCGCCGCACACCGAGGCGGTGAGCAGGGCTGGAATGTTGGACAGGTCATCGGTGATGAAGGACTCCCACCGGGCCACCGCGTTATCCACTGCGGTCCGCTGCGACGCCGTGAGACTCACGCCGGGGGACTCCCGGACTTCGATCTGGTAGCCGGCGAGGAGCGGAGAACTGAGGCTTATGCCGTCCGTCGCGGAGCTCGAATCGGCGGCATCATCGTCGGTCACCACGAGGCTGACCGTGTACGGGCCACCCACGGCGTACGCGTGCTGCGGACTCTGCTGGCCGGAGACCTCTCCGTCGCCGAAGTCCCAGGCCCAGCCGGTGACCGTCCCATCAGGATCCGTCGAAGTGTCCGTGAAGTCGCACACCAGGTTCGTGCAGTTCGAGGTAAAATTCGCCGTCGGCGCCTGGTTCGGAGGCGTCTCGATCGTCACCACCACCATCGCCGTGTCCGCCGCCGCCTGCGTGTCCGTCGCGCTCAGCCGGATCGTATGCGCTCCGACTGACAGGTCCGACTTCTCGAACGTCACGCCGCTCCCGATGTTGCCGTCCAGGCTCGATTCCCACTGCAGGGAGGCAGCCGTCAACGCTCCGTCCTCCGGGTCGGACCCGGTGCCCGTGAACGTCACGGCTTCGCCCTGCGTCGCCGTCGTGTCCTGCGACGGCGACGTAATCGTCGCCGTCGGGGCCTGGTTGACTGCCGCGGTGATCGTGACCGTGATCTGGTCGGTCCCCGTCGCGCCATCGCTGTCGGTAGCGATGAATGTGATCACGTGCGTCCCGACCGACAGTCCGTTGTGATTGTTCGGACTCCCGGTGCCGAAGATGCCATCCAGGTCCGAACTCCAGACGAGCTCGGCGCCACTCAGGGAGCCGTCCTCCGGATCGACGCCCGCGCCGCGGAAGGACACGTTCGTTCCAACCGTGAATGAGCTGCCATCAGCAGGATTCGAGATGGTCGCTGTCGGCAGGGCGTTGATCCGAATTGAGACCGTAGCCGTGTCGGAGGCGCCGTCGGTGTCCGTCACCACCAGCCGGATCAGGTGGCTGCCGGCTGACAGGTCAGATCTGGTGAACGTCTCACCGGTGCCGATCTCGCCAGCAAGACTCGAAGTCCATACCAGTGACGCGCCGCCGAGGCTGCCGTCCTCCGGATCCGTCCCCGTGCCACTGAACCCGACCAGTGAGCCGAGATTGAACACCGAGCCGCCAACCGGGGACGTGATAGCCGCCGTCGGAGCCTGATTGACGATCGTGATCGATCTCTGCGCCGTGTCCGCCGCGGTCCCGTCGCTGGCGATGAATGAGATTACATGTACTCCCACGCTCAGGTCCGACCGGGTGAAGCTCGCCAGGCCTGACAGAGTCCCATCCAGGCTCGACTCCCACACCAGCGTCGGAATGTCTCCGTCCGCATCGTTCGCGGTCCCCTGGAACTGGACCGTGGCGCCCTTGTTGAAGCTCGCCCCGTTCGAGGGCTGCAGAATCGTCGCCGTCGGCGTCGTGTTGACCGACACGGGTTTCGAGATCTGGCCGGTCGCTCCGTCGTTGTCGGTCACATCCAACTTGACCGTGTAATCCCCCTTCGAGGCGTAGGCATGCGTCGGGTTCGTCAGTGCCGAGCTGTTTCCGTCACCAAAGTCCCACGATCGGCTGGTGATCGCCCCATCAGGGTCGTCACTCCCGTCCGTGAACTGGCATACCAGGTTCACGCAGCTGAAGGTGAAGTCGGCCGTCGGACCCTGGTTCGCCGGGGACACACTGATGTCGCGGGATGCGGCGGGATCGGAGGCTGCCCCGTCATCGTCAACGACTATGAGGGTGACCGTGTACGTCCCTTCGGCCGCGTAGGTGTGCGACGGATTCTGATCACTCGACACTGCCCCGTCGCCGAAGCCCCACTGCCACCCCACGACGGTTCCATCGGCGTCGGTGCTCTCGTCGGTGAAATCACAACTGAGGTTTGTGCAGGCGTTGCTGAATGCCGCTACCGGCGACTGATTCGGCTGCACGACCGAGACGGTCTTCGTGACCGTGTCCTTCGCGCTCGCATTGTCGGTGACGATCAGCCTGACGTCGTAGTCGCCGTCGGCCGCGTAGGTGTGAGACGGATTCGGTGCCGTCGAAACCGCTCCGTCGCCGAAGCTCCAGCTCCGGGCGGTGATCGATCCATCCGGATCCGTGCTCAAGTCAGCGAACTGGCAGACCCGCCCGGTGCACAGGAAGCTGAAATCGGCCAGCGGTTTTTCGTTCGGTGTAACCTGTTGCTGGGCCTGTCCTGTCCCGCCACGGTCATCCGTTACTGTCAGCGTTACCGAATACGTGCTTCCTGAGGCGTAGGTGTGTAGCGGGTTCTGCTGTTCCGACGTCGAACCGTCCCCGAAACTCCAGTTCCACCCGACGACCGTTCCGTCCGAATCGGTGCTCAAGTCGGTGAATGTACACGCCAGCAGATCACACTCGACCGTGAACGAGGCCGTCGGTCCCTGGTTCTGTGGAGTGACGCTGACCTGGCGCACGGCGTCGTCCGTCGCGCCGCCATCGTCGGTCACGGTAAGCGTGACATCAAACATCCCGGCTGTCGCGAACGTGTGTTGCGGATTCTGCAGCTCAGACGTTCCGCCGTCTCCGAACTGCCACGACCACGCCACGATCGTTCCGTCCGGGTCCGTACTTCCATCGGTGAACGTGCAGGTGAGGTTCGAGCAGCTGAACGAGAACGACGCCGTCGGATCCTGGTTCGATACTCCGCCGATGCTGATCGACACTGTTGCCGTGTCTGCGGCACCCTCGGAATCGGTGGCGATGAGCCGGATCGAGTGCGTGCCGAAGGACAGATCGCTGCGTGAGAACTGGAGGCCCAGCCCGATCTGCCCGTCGAGCGAAGAGGTCCATACCAGGGACGATCCGGCAAGTACTCCGTCCTCAGGATCCGTCGCGCTTCCCTCGAACGTGACAGACTCGCTCTCTACGAAGTTCGACCCATTACCTGGTGACCTGATGGCCGCGTTCGGACTCCGATTGTCGTCAGGGCCCGTCGGAGAATCCGGCTTGCACGCGTACGCCGTGACGCCGATTCCGGCAGTTAACAGTAATGCGGGCAGCGTGCGAAATGATGAACGGCTCAAAATCGTCTCCCGGGGTACAATCGGCCGACCCACGCGTATTAACTGGTTCGAGGCCTGTCGCAGCGACCCGTGCCGCGAACTCGACCCGTGAATTCAAGGTCCGCATGATCGGTCGGCAGGATTCGTTCCGCCACCCCGAAATACCGATCATGTGCCTCGGGAACATACTTTGTCGGGGGCCGGACGGCGTGCTCAACGATGGGAGGCAACAAGTGGCGGGACCCAGAAACGTGCTGGGCGGAGATCTGGAGTTGTGCTCTGACGACCCGATGACAGGCTTCTTCCGCGATGGGAAATGTCGGACGGGACACGACGATCGCGGCGTCCACGCCGTCTGCACACGAGTGACCAGAGAGTTTCTCGAGTTCTCGTTGAACCGAGGCAACGACCTCGTCCATCCCCTTCCCCAGTATGGCTTTCCGGGATTGACACCTGGGGACCGCTGGTGCCTGTGTGCGGCGCGCTGGAAAGAAGCCCTTCGGGAGGGTGTGGCTCCACCCGTAATCCTCGCCGCGACTCACATCTCGGCGCTTGAATTCGTCGGGCTCGACGATCTCGTCGCCTGTGCAGAGGATGCTCCGCGGCAGCCCGGAAACTCGCAGCCACCGCCTCCCTAGGTCCCTGTACCCGTCGGAGGCGGCGGGGACGGTTCATCCTGGCCGGCACCTGGCGGCGGTGGTGGTGGCGGACCGGGATCTCGCTCCCCTTCCGGATGCGGACGCCTGCGGCGCCTCTCGTCGTCCGGCCGTTGCCCACCGGGCGTTCCTCGGGGGCCCATGCGCATCCTCTCCTCGAGGCGCTCGCGCTGTTCCCCGGTCAGGAGCGGGTCCAGCTCCGCCAGCACCGAATCCGTCAATGCTCGCATCTGCTCGCGCGACTCCAGCATCACCTCCGAGAACTTCGGAGCAGCCTCGTCCAGCACGGCTCGAATCGCCTCCCGCTGTTCGTCGCTCTCCGGCTCGACGACATCCTCGAGGTAGTAGGCGAGTCCGCGGGCGCTCCTCATCTCCGCGAGACTGCGCATCCGTCGGTTGTTTACGGCGCCGGTGATCAGGCTGCCCAGCAGCATGCCGATCAGCAGCGTCGAGAACAGCATCAGGGCCGACTTCGTACTCGCGGTCATCGTAGCGCCTCTCTCATTTCGTCATACGCTCCCGAGCGCGAACGCCATTTCCAGCGTCTCGCCGGGAATACCCAGCAGAGCCTCGACCGCCGAATTCGCGAGGCCGGCATCTCCGACCAGGCTGTAGATGCCCAGGGCAACGACTCCGATCAGGCAGGCAGCCGCGAGACGCGGGAAAGCCCGCTGCAGGTGGAGATACAGTGACTCGGCACCCGGCCGATCGGGGTGCGCGGCGTGCCGATCCTCCGCCGGCAGATCCCCTACGCGGGCCATCACGCGATCCCGGAACCCCGGCTCGAACCCCGGTCTGCCGGCGGCGAGTTCCTCGTGCACGGCCTCCCACGCCTCCCGCCGGGCGGCGAACTCGCGGTCGGCCAGAAGTCGCTCGCGCAGCGCGCTCGCCTCCGACTCGCTCAGCTCCCCGTCCAGGGACCGGATCAACCGCTCTTCATCCCGCATCATGATCTCCCTTCGAACTTCCGTATTCTTCCTTCAGCGTCACCGCGAGTCGATCCATCGCTCGCGACAGCCGTGACATCACGGTTCCCTCCGGTATTCCCAACGCCGCGGCGGTTTCCTTCGTACTGAAGCCGTCCATCCAGCGGAGTACCACCACCGCCCTGTGGTCCGGATTCAGATCCGCCAGCGCCTGCTGCACCCTGTGTCTCCGTTCCGCCTGTTCCAGGCGACTCAGAGGCCCCTCCTCGGAGTCCACCGCGATCATCTCGAGCCCCGGCCCCGCCGGCTCACGACCGTCCGCTGGTCCTCCGCCGGGCGTCGATTCGACCGATACAAAGCGGGAGAACCACCGCTTCCGTTTGCGCAGCGCAGTCAGCGACAGGTTCATCGCGATCCGCGTCAGATACGTGCCCAGCGACGCGTCGCCCCGATACCGGTCCAGGTATCGATACAACCTGATGAATGTCTCCTGCCCCACGTCCTCTGCCTCGTCGCCCGGTCCGAGCATGCTCACTACCGTCGCCGCGACCCTCGCTTCGTAGCGATCCACGATCGCCGCGAACGCCCGCTCGTTTCCTGCACGCGCGTCGGCGAGAAGCATCTCGTCGGACGGTGCGGAATCGGACACGGGCACTCTCTCGGGCATAGACGACACGCGTTCTTCCTCGAGTCAGAATCTCCGACGCCCCCACCGCGCGAGGCTCAGCCTCGCGCGGCGGGACGCCTGGTTCACACCTGTCAGGTCTTCGGGCCTCCGTGAACCCGGGCGCCGTCGAACCGGCCTTCCCCGCCACCGCGCCGGTCGGCTCCAGGGCCGTGACCCTCGGATCCGGCCGCCCTGAAACGATGTGCCGCCAGCGCGCGATGGAGGACCACGACCTCCTGCTGCTCGTCCGTCAGGATCTCTCCGAACGCTTCGCGGTGTGCCCCGCGGTCCTGGCGCAGCGATTCCATCTGTTCAATCTGCGCGTCCGTCAGCTCCAGCGCATCGACCATGGCTGCGTGCTCGGCTTCGCCGCGTTGCCCCATGGCTTGCCGCCTCTCCGTCGCGGCTTCGCGGCGTTCTTCCAGCCTGGCCTCGCGCTCCTGCAGCCGATCCCGCTGGTCCTGCGTGAGCAGGGGCTCGATCTCGGCGCGGATCGCCTCGTGGGCCGCTTCTGCCCGGCTCCGCATCTCGTCGCGCGACAGGTCGCTGTCCCTGAGTTCCTCGCGCAGTGCCAGGAGTGCCGCCCGGTGTGATTCCAGTACGGCCTGGATCTGCGCCTGCTGCTCTTCGGTGAGGTCCAGCCACGCGTATCCGCGTGCGCCACCCGACATCCGTCCGGACGACTGCGCACCAGCCCTCGACCGCTCGCCGGTGCCATCTCGAGTCGCAGATCGCTCACCTCTTTCCATCCGGACCCGACCCCGCGCGGTCGCCAGCCGGCTGTCGAGCGCCGCGATCTGGTCGCTGCTGAGAATCGCCTGCAACTCCGCGGCGGCGTACCATGCAGCGCCGGGCTCACTCGCCCGGTCAGCGCTTCGCGCCGCCAGCTCCTGGATCGCCGCACGCTGCTCGTCGCTCAGCCCGAGAGATTGTGTCAGCTCAC
>JAENXO010000012.1 GCA_016649455.1 Gemmatimonadota bacterium
CTTCGCGCACGATGGACTCGAGCGCGACCTTCGGACAGATGTAATTCTCGATGAACTCGAGCAGCGACTCAGCGATGCCTCGAAGCGCAGCCTCCGCGTCTTCGTCAACACAGTTCCCTTCCGCGTCGAACGCCTGCTGAACACCGGCAATTGACACGGACCTGGGAAGCACCAGCGCCCCCACGTGGGAGCACACACCGCGCAGCTGCTCCAGCGACTTGATGGCGCCGATCCGTCCGGCTGCCACCCCCACCAGCGCCACGGGCTTACCGGCGAGCGCCGAGGGAAACCCCAGGTTCTCGAGGATCAGCTTGGTCATCGCGGAAAACGAGCCGTGATACTCGGGAGTCGCGATCACAATTCCGGTGGCACCGCGAATTGCATCTTCCAGGCGTGCAGCGTCGGCGGTCGGCGTCTGTCCCGGAAACGAAAGGGTCAGTTCGCCGGCGTCGAACACCTCCGGAGAGCTGTCACACCGCGTCAATTCGTCGTTGACTACGGCCAGCGCCCTGGAGGTGAAGTTGCCTGGCCTGCCCGTTCCGGAAATGCTGACGATTCCATGCATATCGATTCCTTCCGAAATGACCTGATCCGAGAGCGTGCGGCCGCGATCTCTTCATGAACCACGGCCGACTTGCTCCGGCGACGACCATTCGTCGCCAAACTGGCTTGCCTCGTCAACTCCCGGTCGGTGTAGGAGACCGATTCTCACTGTTCAATCGCAGGGCGGACAGACTACGATGCCGCTTCCATTCTCCATGATCGAGTTCCCCATGTCTTTCATGGGGGATCGAACGGGTTGAGCTGCGCTCCGTCTGCCGCACCCTTTCGGGCCCAGTCCACCCCTGCGCCAGCCAGGAAGACCATGACATCGAGTCCCGAAGCGACGCCACCGTTCGCGACGCTCCAGGCCACCGACGCCTTTTCGTCATTCATTCACGCCGTGATCACCACGACCAGCTTCTGCGAGTCCGACATGATTCGCCTCCAGATTCAACAGTTGCCCCATTCCTCAGATTGGAGCCCGACGGCCAGTTGGCCGGTCGGCTGAACTGGTCTATTCAGGAGTGTGCAGCTTTGCTCTGGAGTGTGACGTGACTGCGGTCAGGATCGGCCCTGCCGGATCGGACTCTACTCAGCCGCGATCCCGGCGATCAGCCCCCGTAGATCACCGCGTCCGGGATCTCGTACACCTCGCGGCCGATCCGCACGATCGACAGGTCGGACTCCTTGCTGGCGCTGAATTCCCCGGGGTCGGCCTGGCTCTCGTCGTAGCCGGTCGCCTGGCCGTTCTCGAAGAAGATCGTGCGGGTACGGCCATCCGGCTTCGTCACGGTGACCATGCCGCTTCCGTTGCCCTCGCGCTGGACCCCGAACGCGCAGGAGCCCTTTGGATTCCCACCTTCCATGGAACAGGGAACCATACCGGTAGCGTGATAGTCGGTACCCGCGACCTTAGCGTCGCCGGCCGCCTGGCTACCGCTGGAGCCCGAAATGATCATTTCGAGACGATACTTCGCGATTTCGTTCCGGCGGGCGGCCGCCCGCATCAGGTAGACACGGACCCTGTAGTCGCCGTCTGCGGGAAGCGTTCCCTCGTACTGGTTTCCATTGACAGAGCCGATGTACATGGCGACTTCGGTCTCACCGGGCGCGAGGATGTTGAAGTAGTTGACGGTGTTGTCGGTCGCCATGCTGACATTCATGTACTGCCCCGCCGAGGCACCCAGCACGTAGTCAACGATCTCGTAGCCCTGGATCGAGGCTTCAACCACCGCACTGCTCGCTCCTCGCGCGAATTGGACGCGTTCCGAACGGATCTCTTCCTGAGCCTGTGCCGGACCTGGCACAAACAGTACAAGCGCGACTGCAGATGCAATGAACTGCGAATGCCATTTGTTCATGCAAATTCCCTTCCCGTGGTCGGTTGGTGTCAAGTTCAAAGATCTGGCCGTTCCGGCAACGCCGGCTTGGGCACGCCTTCGCTCAGAAAGGCATGTCGTCGTCATCCGGAGGAGGCCCCGAGAACTCCGGTGGCCCTCCTGACGTGTCCGGGCTCCCCTGTGGCGCGGCGTCTTTCTCGATGCGCCACGCCTTCACATCGGTGTACCAGCGGCCCTGGTATTCACGGCTGCGGATGTCGATGTGGGCGGTCAGCCGCTCTCCTACCTGCAGATCGGTTTTGTCAATCTCGTCACCCCACTGGGTCAGGCAGACCTTCGCAGGGAAATTCCCTTCCGTCTCGATGACGAAGTCCCGCTTCCTCCACGGGCCGTTCTTTCCCTCGCCCGACTGCTCTTCGAGCAGTTCCACGACGTGTCCGGCGATCTTCAGGTCCACGAACATCTTCCTTTCCCGGGTCCGAGGGTCGTCGTCGGACGATTCGTGGTCGATCTTCCCGAGGGCCGGCAGCAGTCAGCCGAGGAGGCGGGGCGGCAAGTCGCCCCGTAAGCCGAACCCTCGAAAGTCGAGTCTGCGGTCAACCCCCTCGACCCCTCGAATTCGATCCGGACAACGCCAACGCGGAAGACCAGATCACCAGGATCTGCGACCGGGAGAGCTGACAGTCAGGCCTCGGGCTCGTCCAGGTCCGAAATGAATACGTTGCTCGCCAGGTCGTCGTGGAGCCGGGCCAGCAGGCTGTCGTCCGGGAGCTTGCCAATCGCCCGCTCCATCTTCTTGAACGCGCGGGGACTGGGAAACGCCAGGTGCGCGACCGGATCCCCCGGCGAGACGGCTGGCAGTGTCGTCATGCCGAGGACGATGGCGTCCCCGGGAGCCGTGAGCGTGGCGAGGTCTCGGCCGGAGAGGCTGGTGTTGGTCGCGAGGGGCTGTCCTTTCTCTACCGGGTCACCGGGATGGACGTGGAACTTGAGGAAGCCGCCCTTCTCGGCCCGGATCCACTTCGTCTCTTCCACCACGACTCGGAATTCGGGCTCGACGATCTCACCTTCGATCATCTTCAATCCGACGAGGACGTTGCGTATGCCCCTCAGACTGTACTCGACAACCGCCGGCTCGACCTTCCACACCTCGCCCGCCTCGACGAGCATCGTCGCGCACCCGGCCTGTACCGCCGACCTGCGAAGACTACCAACCGGTCCTGGTGAATCGATGATCAGTTCGCCGCCGAACAGCGTCGCGAGACGCGCGGTTGCCTCCTGCTCCATGTCGGCCCGCGTGTTGGGGTAATTCGTCCTGCGAATGGCAGCCGTATGAACGTCGATCCCGTAGTTGCAGCGGGCGACGATGTTGTCGAAGATCACGTGGGCGAGGCGACTCGTGAGACTACCGTTCTTCAGTCCGGGGTATGAACGATTGAGATCGCGGCGGTCCGGGGAATACCGGGACAACTGTTCGAATGCGAGGATGTTCACAACGGGAACCAGGACCAGGCTGCCGGCCAGCAGTTCGAACGGGCGTTCCTGGATGATGTGACGGATCGTGCCGGTGCCGTTCATCTCATCGCCGTGCACGGCGGCCGTGATGAACAAGGCGGGCCCGGGCTTCTTGCCCCGCCAGACGTGGACGGGCACACGAAGCGAAGTCCCCGAGTACGACTTGCTCACCGTGAGCTTCAGATCCGCCGTCTCGCCAGGCAGTATCTTCCGGCCCGGCCACACGCCGACGTCCTTTCGAACCTTTCTGGCCATCAGGCCTCATCCTCATCTGAGCCGATCGTCGTATCGAGAGGCTTCGTCGTCGGTCGCTTCCGACGGCGCCGCGCCGGTACCAGGTCGCGCATCGCCTCGAGCTTTCCGAAGCAGAGCAGACGGTCGTCTACCTCGAGCACCCGGGTTCCCCTGGGGTTGGGTACGACCGTGTGGCCGTGGTGCAGGGTCAGCACCACGATGTCCCTCTCGCTCAGCTCGGATTCCTGGATCGTCTTCCCGGCCAGGATCGACTTCTCGCCCAGATGCAGCTCGGCCACGCCATAGCTGGCGCTGACCGATAGACGCTGCCGGACGTCCAGCTCAGGGAAGCTCACCTGCCCCTCGATGAAGTCTATGATCGCGCCGGCGATGTCGAGATTGGTCGCGGTCTCGATACCTTCCAGTCCGGGGGAGGAATTGACCTCCATCACCTGCGGCCCGTCGTTTCCCTCCAGCATGTCGACGCCGGCAACCTTAAGGCCCAGGATCTGAGCCGACCGCACGGCCGTGTCCCGAAACGCTTCTTCGAGTTCGACCGCTTCGGCAAGTCCCCCGCGATGGACGTTGCTGCGGAAGTCCCCACCCTGCGCCACACGGCGCATCGCGGCCACTACGCGATCCCCCACGACGAACGCCCGGATGTCCCGTCCCGAGCTCTCACCTACGAATTTCTGGATCAGCACGTTCTGTTTCGTGCTCTGCAGCGTCTCGATGATCGCCTCCGCGATCTTCACGGAATCGGCCAGGATTACGCCTACACCCTGTGTCCCCTCGAGCAACTTGATGATCACCGGGGCTCCGCCCACTCTCTCGATCGCCGGGAGGACGTCCTGCTTTCGCCTGACGAATGCCGTGTGAGGCAGGCCGATGTCGTGGCGGCTGAGGATCTGCAGGGCGCGGAGCTTGTCCCGCGTGTTCGCGATGCCGGTCGAAGAACTGGGGGTGTAGACATCGAGTTGCTCGAACTGCCGAACGACGGCCGTCCCAAACTGCGTGATGGATGCGCCGATCCTCGGAATCACAGCGTCAAAGTGACTGAGCCGCTTCCCCGCATAGTACAGGTCGGGGGCGTCCTCTTCGACTTCGATCGCAAACTTGAGCGTATCGAGAACCTTGGCCGTGTGTCCGCCGGCCTCGACCGCTTCACGCAAACGGCGTGTACTGTAACTGCGTGGCGCCCGGGACAGGATTGCGAAATTCATGGCATGACTTCCTCACGGTCAATTCGCGTCTTTCGCGGGCGTTTTCCGGCATAGTAGGAGCCCCCGGGATTCACCATGAAGTGGCCCCGGATCGCCTGCCTGCCGAGCAGCATGCGAAAGCCCATCGTGTCTCTTCGCGTCAGAGTCAGCTCGATCGGCCAGCGCTGGCCGTGGAGATCGATCATGGTCTTCACGACGGGTCGGAGTTCCGCCTTGCCCCCCGAGTCCCGCACCCGCCGCCTGGCCACGAGCGGAAGCTCGGCAGGTATGGTCGGGTGGGCTCGCCTCTGTTCAGGGTGGATCATGAACTGGACGTAGACGATGCCATCCCGCACGACTTCCTTGAGGTCGAAAGCGTGCAGTGAGGAGGTCCGGGCTCCGGTGTCCACCTTGACCTTGATGAAGTCGATCCCGAGTTCAGGCATGCGCACCCATTCGCGCCATCCGATGACGGGCAGCAACCGGGGGTCATTCTTGTGCCGCGCGGAATGTGGCATGCAGGGCTTCTCGCTGGGACCTGGCTACCTTGTGACTGTCTTTCACGGACCATCATAGCGGCAGGCGAGCGGGCCACGCGAGGAGACACCGCGTGCAGCTCCAATTCCGAGGGTCAGTCCAGCCGCTCCACAAACGGGAGGATGTCCTTCGAATAGAACGGCTCCTGCGTGCCCCAGAAGATGTAGTCCAGTCGAAGCTCGTCCCGCGCGTAGTCGTAGAGTTCATTCACGGTTACGCGTTTGCCCGTCTGCCGGTTCATATCCTCCAGATTCCCCCACTGGACGGCCACGCCTGCCACTGTCCCCGGCGCCCTGGCGGCGATCAGCGGCAGGCTGTTCTGCCGCTGGAACCAGCGGTGAGGCAGGAGATCGGGTCCGCCGACGCCCATGCCGATGCGATCGGCGTGCGCGTACACGCCCTTCAGGTACCCGTGGTCCTCGTCCGGCAGCTCTTCGCCGGGCATGAAGTTGGCGTAGATGATCACGTCAGACTGCTGGAACGCGTCTCGAGCGGCCGACATCAGCGCCAGGATTCCCTCGTAATACGTGTCGTAGCTGTATCCAGCGGGGTGGAACTCCGGGTCACCCCCGAACCCGATCGCGGTCTCCGGGAGGTTCAGCCCGGCGATCCTGCCGTCGAATTCCGCGGCAAGCGCGCGGAGCAACCTCTCGATTCGGTCACGCACGGCGGGGTCCCACCGGCGCGAGACCCAGCCCTCCGCGACCGGTCCGACTTCGTCGTGACCGTCGTAGTGAATCGCCGCACCGCCGTTGAATGCGGGATCGTCAAGCAGATAGTCCGGAACGTTGATCCTGGCCGTGTCGAACGACACGTCCTGCAGTTGAATGAACAAGCGCTTGCCGTGGCGCTCCAGGTACTCGAGGTCATTGGTTGGCGCATCGAATTCGTATCGGTCACGTGTGGGTTCCAGCTCTTTCCATGTATACTTGAGATGAACACCAGTAACACCTTGATTAGAAAGAAATTCCACCTCTTCGATCCGAGCCCGATCGAGTCCGAAATAGATGTAGTTCTCCGGCGGGCTCCCGACGCTCCGGGATTGCGCAGAAGCAGTCGCCGTAGTGCCGAGCACGAGAGCCAAAAACCAGTAGATGCGCGGCTTCATGGGCCCAGCGAATAGTGGTCCGCATCCGCGAAGAGAATCTTCCACTCTCCGTCCCTGCGTTGCCAGACGAGCGTGGTTGGCCCGGTCGAGCGCGTCACCTCGCCACTCTTCGAGACCAGCGAATCCCGAAAGGTGAATGATGAGACTGCCGCGTCACCTCCGAGCGGCATGATTTCGAGGTCGCTCCACTCCGTGTGAAACAGTTCCAGGGACGCCATGAATTCCCGGGAGCCGGCTGCGACTTCCTGGTAGGTCAACCTGGTTCCGTCGGCGACCATCGTGAAGTCGGGCCACAGCAGGTCGATAACGCCCTCGGCATTCCGCGCGGTATCTGCGGCGTGGAAGGCCCAAACCGCGTCTTCGACCTCTAAGATCACACGCGAGAGATCATCTTCTGGCCCGTCCGGCTTCATCCCCAGAACCCTGTAGATCGCCGCCGGATCGTATACGCGCCCACCTTTCACGACCGTCACGACGCGCCGGATGTCCCTGATCTCGGCGGTGGGATCGCCGTCGACCAGGACCAGGTCGGCGAGCTTGCCAGGCTCCACGGAGCCCAGGCTGTCGTCCATCCCCATCACCCGGGCGGCTCCCAGGGTCGCGAGCCTGAGGACGTCGGCGGCCGGAATACCGGCCGCGACGTACAGCTCGAGCTCTTCCTGGAGACCGGGCCCCGAGATGTTGTCGGAGCCGGCCAGGATCGGCACGCCGGCCTCGTAAAGGGCCTTGAGCATCTCCTTCTCGCTCGCCAGAACTTCGTCCAGCTGGTCACCCATCCAGTTAAACTGCGACATGTCGAGGAATCGTCGCCTCGGGGGACCGGCCGGGAAGCGGTCCACCCAGTCCTCGATCCAGGTCGGCGGGACCGCGCCCCTCGACTCGGTCAGACCGAGAGTGGGATCCACTGCCACGCCCCGGTCTACGAGCAGCGAGATGAATTCGCGAGCGACGTCCTTGTCGGGCGTCAGGCTCGCCAGCATCCCGGCAATCTCTTCGTCCGTCAGGTCGTCGTCCGCATCCTCGGGCGGAGGGCCGAGCGCCATGCTCTCCATCACGTTCGGCATGTGGTTGATCTCGTCGAACCCGGCTTCGATAGCTTCCTGTCCGCTGATCTCCCATGGGATGTGTCCGCTCACTCGCATCCCGCGAATTCGCGCTCGTTCGATGACGATCGGGATCAGTTCCGCCGGGACTCGATTGTACAACTTGGCCTGCACGAATCCGAGCCTGGCGTATCGGTCCACCGCCTCACGTGCTTCATCCGGGTTGGCCACCCGGATTCCCGTCCGGCTCCCGCCGATCCCCTCGATGAACCCCGCCATCACGATCCGCGGCCCGATCGCCTCGCCCGCCTCGATACGGTCACGCAGGGCCACGATCATCTCTGGCTGGCTTCCCATGTCCCGGACCGTGGTCACCCCGGCTGCCAGCGCGAGTGGGGCGTAGACCTGGTGGTCGCGGGCCGGGTCGAGATGCACGTGCATGTCCCACAGGCCGGGCAGGACCATCCTGCCACCCGCATCGATCACTTCCGCTTCGGCTGGCACGGCAACCTCGCCCCGTTCGCCGACTGCGACGATCCGCTCAGCCTCGATCAGAATCGTCGTTCCTTCGCGCACCGTACCGGATGCCGGATCGAACAGCCGGGCTCCGACGATGGCTAGCGGACGCTCGCGCGCGGGCGGGACGACGTCCCGGGCTGCGCCTTGCATGTTGTCGTCGATCGCGGCCGAGATCTCCCAGCGGAGCTCCCGGAAGGCCGGCTCCCACCCCTCCAGGATTGCCCATTCGTCGGCAAAGGTCGCCCCCTCTTCATCCAGCCACACATAGACGGGTCGGAGGTGGAGACCGCGAATCGCGTACAGTCGCACGTGCCGGCTGCGTCCCTCGACCAGCACGGTCCGCTCCTGCAGCGGCTCCAGCCATGCGGTCCCCTCCGGCAGCAAGCGCAGGGTCCGGTCGGTCCGGTGGAGCAGAGCCCGAGCCAGCATGCCGCGGTCGTGGGCGGGGTGCAGGGCGACGTAGTACGCGGGCCCAGACACCAACGTCGTGCCCGAGTCCACCGGCGCAGACCACTGAGCCGCTCCTCTCTTCAGTTCGAAGCGCTCTTCCCAGGTCTCTACCGGGTTCTTGCGCCCTGAGATCTCGAGCGAGACGGGGACGCCCTCGGCGTCGAGAACCACCCGAGAGGTCCGGTCGAATCCCGAGTCCTGGTCCCCGTCCGCGCTGAACGACCAGGTATCGGCCGCTTCCCGGACGGCCAGCCGCTGGCCCGTCGGACCGGAGTCTGCCGACCACCAGTCCGTGAAGAACACGGTGTAGCGAGCGGTGTCTCCGACGAGAGCGACCCCGTGCGCGGAGCGGGTTGCCGGCTGGCTCATGGTCCCTGGAACCTGCGCGAATGCGGAAGATGAGGGCGCCGCGAGGAACAGTATCAGGACGATCGATGCTACAGTCGAGGACCGTCGATTCATGCGATGAGGCGCCTTTCCATGAGCAGCGTCGGATCAGGAGTCGAGGAGATACCCGGCCCGGCTTCCTGCGCCTTCGGCGTCAGGAAGCCGGCTGTACTTCCTCGAACAGATACTCGCCCGTCCGCGAATTGAACGTGACCCGGTACCTCCCGCCGCTGATCGGCAGGTTCATGCCGTTCATGGCCGCCGCGCCGGACGGAAATACGTCTTCCAGGAGGACCCGGTCGGACGACCAGAGATCGCCGGGGGCGTCGGTCAGGTTCGGGAACGGGGCGCCCCAGTTGTAATCCCAACTATCGTTTGCTCGGAACTTGATGTAGCCTGCCGGGAGATCGACCACCGTCTCCCAGGTGTGGGGCCCGGTCCGGGGCATCGGCCTGCTCGCCTCGCTTCCGACCACTGCTGAGTCTACCGGCCAGTTGACCAGTTCCATGGAAACTATGGACAGCCCGACTTCCGGCAGTCGTGCTGCGATCGCGCTCCGGGTCTGACCGAGCGCTCCCTGCTGCCAGCCGAGCACCCAGGCCGCCCCCTGCCGGATCTCGATAACCTGCCGCAGCACATTGCGGAACTCAGCCCGAGTGATCAGCTCGCGGGCCTTCCGTTCGTTCTCCGCCTGTGTGATGCACTCCCCTTCCGGGTAGAGCAGCTCTCGGATCTCTGCCATGTAGGGTCGAGCCATCAGGGTCACGGCGCCGTCGTTTGTCTGGGCACCCGTGCAGGAGACGAACCCCGCGCTGCTCCAGTGCTCAGTGCGCAGCTCCCGAAGCTCTTCGTCCATGGTCTCCATCGCATCCTGCAGGCTCATGAACTGCCCGTACACGTTGTCGAGCGTGGCCATGGTCTCGTCGAACGGAATGGACAGTGGAGTGTTGCTCAGCCGCACGTATCCCGTCGTGTTCGTCGCACTGCCAACTCCTCCGAAGACGTGCGCCAATTCTGTGTACAGGTCTCTGTCGGCCGGGACCTCGACGTCGAGAATCGCCAGTTCCATCGCGTACTTGAGCGCCAGGTTGTTCGTAGCGATCGCAATCGGCACAGAGCCCTGGTCAAACACCGAGTTGTAGTAGATCTCCTCCAGAAGATGGTGGTAGGTGTCCACGTCCTCCCGATTCTGGCGCCATTCCTCGATCCAGAACGACGAAGTGATTCCGGCGAAGATCACAGCCGCCTCGAGAAACAGCAGGCCGGCGATCTTTCCAGCGCTCAGGTCCTGCTTCATCAATGCTAATGGCATGGCAGCCCGTCTTCCCTCGTTTTCCGGTCCGCTGGTGCGGGAGTCGCCCGACTCCCGGTGTCTGGGAAAGAGATACCCAAACCCGGGTGTTCGTGTACAGGTGCGCGAGTTGTTTGACCCGGTACGTCAGCGCAACTTGCTCCCGGGCTGTTTATCGGATGGAACGGCTGCCCACACCCGCCAGACCCGGAGCGACCGATGTCACACAGCAAGCCGCCCGCGAAACTCAGGTTCCTGCCTTTCCTGATCCTCTTCGCCGCCCTGGCTGCGCCCGGACTGGTTCTTGGCCAGACAACGACGAATCGCGTTCCCGGCGAACAATGGATGCAATACGCCGACGTCGGTGATGCCGGCTTCGATGCGACGAAGCTCGAAGCCGCGCGTCAAACCTGGGAGTCAATTCCCTCCTCCGCGTTCATGGTGATCTCCGACGGTGCGGTCGTCGCCGCGTGGGGCGAATTCGAGCGCCGGTTCATGTGCCACTCGGTGCGGAAGAGCTTCATATCCGGACTGTACGGGATCTACTGGGACCGGGGGGAGATCGAGCTCAACAAGACACTCGCGGATCTCGGGATCGACGACGAGCCCGGTCCGCTGCTCGAAACCGAGAAGCAGGCAAGGATTCTAGACCTGCTCAAGGCGCGCTCCGGCGTCTTCCACCCCGCAGCCTACGCGGGCCGGACCGACTCGCGGCCGCGCGGCAGCGAGGGGCCCGGCCGCTACTTCGCTTACAACAACTGGGACTTCAACACCGTAGCCACGATCCTGATGCAGGAGACGGGCATCGATGTGTTCGAGGCGTTCGACGAGCACTTCGGCCGGCCGCTGAAGATGGAGGATTGGCGACTGTCGGACGGCTACTACCACTACGAGCTCGACAAGTCGATTTATCCGGCTTACCCGTTCCGCCTGTCTGCGCGTGACGCCGCGCGGTTCGGGCTATTGTACGCACGCCTCGGCAAGTGGGGCGACGAGCGGATCCTCTCCGAGAATTGGGTCCGACGCAGCACTGCGCTTTACTCGATCGACGGTGACCCGGAGACCGCCTTAATGGGATACGGGTTCTACTGGTGGATTCTGCGGGATGCCCGGTTCGCTCCGTACGGCGCATACACGGCTCTGGGAGTGGGGAACCAGGCGATCGCCGTGTTCCCGAAGCTGGACATGGTGATCGTGAACCGGGCGAACACTTACCAGGGTGAGGGTACACCACCGCCACAACTGATGGATCTCATGGCGCAGATCATAGACGCTCGCACGGGAACGGCGGGGGCGAACCCTGACCTCGTGGCTCTGGAGGGACGGCCCGACTCCTTGATCACGGACGCTCCGGACGAGCAGCTGGGTGAGTACATCGGCGAGTGGGACTTTCCCGCACCGCCTCTCGGGCTGCCTCCCACGTACCAGTTCCAGGTAACGCCAGGAGACGGTTACCTGGTGGCAAGTTCGCCAGTGCGAGGCACGTATCGGCTCTACTTGCAGCCGGACGGATCCCTGCACTCCGAGGACAGCCACCTGCGGTTCCTTCCGATCTACGATGACGCGGGTTCGTTCGCCGGACTCGCGTACGAGGAGTCGATCCTGGAGGCCGCGATCATCACCGCGGCAGCTGGTGACGGTGAGCGGGCAAGAGACCTGCTCTCAAAGATCGATGATCAAGAGAGCCTGGATTGGATGGTGTCGCGATCGGTCATCGATCTGCTCGGCGGCGACGTAGAGGCCGCTGAGCGGGCGATCCGGGAGCTTGCACAGAGTGAGGAGCCTGCTCAGGTCGAGGCAGCCGTGAATGCCGCAGGGTACGTCTTAGTGCGAGCCGAATTGCCGGAGCAGGCGGTGGAAGTGCTCGAGCTCAACACCCGCATGTTCCCCGAAGCGTTCAACACCTGGGACAGCCTTGGCGAGGCGCACATGGAGCTCGGCCACGACGAGGAAGCGATCCGCCACTACGAGCGCTCGCTGGAGCTGAACCCGGACAACACCAATGCGGAGCAGATGATCGAGAGGATCCGACAGGGCGATTCCTGACCAGTAACTGCATGATCGTGCTACCGTCATGGTCGCGGCCCGGCTGGGTGTGATCGAACCGACGATCAACTCCGTATCCAGGCCATCGGAATGTCGGACTCAAGACTGCCATCGACGTTACGGATCCGGGATCCGAGTTCGCCTTCGCGCCGGAATCCGAGGGACTCGTAGAACTGGATCGCCTTCCGATTCGACTCCCTGGAGATCAGCTCGATTCGGAGAATCTCCGGGTGGGCCTCGACCACGTTTCGCATGAACGTCTCGAACAGCAGGCGACCGACTCCCTGTCCCTGTACGTCGGGGACGACGGCGATCGTCAGGTCCGTCAGTACGTGCGAGAAGCAGAACAGCATGGGTGTGTAGGCGTGAATCTCGCCGACGATCTCGTTGCCTTTCGTCTCGGCCACCAGGGAGAGTCCGTCGGTGCAAGCCCGGGTGAGGAACTCGTTCACCCAAGTTTCGTCCACCTCCTCGGCGAGGCGGGCAAGCCCCCCAGGGACCGAAGCTACCCGTCGATACAGGTTCAGCACCGCCGGCTGGTCGGCGGCCGTGGTCTGCCGAATGTTCGTGCGCGACTTCAGATCAGGCACGTCGGCATCCCGTAGATCATTGCCGAACCTGACTTTCGAGCAGTGCCACCGACCGGTCCAGCGATCCCATCAGTTCCTCGAGGTCGGAGGCAGAAACAGCGTTGAATCGGGTGGCTGACGGTCGGCCGAAAGCGAGATCATCTCGAAACGCGTCGTTCCGTTGTCGTACACACCCCACCCGGGAACCCGGAGATTTCCGAATCGTCTCAACGGCCCGAGCGTGTAGCGGTACTGGGGCGTCGCCTTGACGATCGGTTCCATCTTCGCATTTAGAATGACCCACCCGCGCATGATTCCGTCTGGCCCGAGGAACTCGATGCGACGAGTCCCAGGAATGTCGCCTTCCCCAAACCGAAGCTCGTAGAACGGATCCTCGATGGCGACTGCCTTGACGAGTCGATAGAAATTGAACGGAGCTCTCTCGAGAGCGCTGTCCCGAACTTCGTCGCTGCTGCGTTTGAATTCACCGTCACTGATCGACCAGTGTCCGCCTTCTGGACTGTAGGCGCGTATCTGACGGTGAATTTCGCTCTTCCTGTCGACCCAGGATCTGGGACCCGTCAGATCCAGAATCTCATTCTCGACGTACGAGTCAACACGATTCCAGGGATACCATTCGTGAACGAAATGCACGGTCCCGAGCTGTGCCCAGATCTCGATTCCACCCATTGTCTCGACCATCTCCCGGGCCGCGGCGATCGCGTCCGGGTCACCCCGGTTCCCGTCACCACCCTCCTGCGCCGTGCCGACCTGCCAGACTGAACCGATCAGCAGGCTCGTCATAAGAATGAGCTTCAAATGTACCTCCCGTGCATGGTTGAGAGTCGCCGACGATCTGCCTTATCCGGACTTGCTCTGCATGATGAATGAATACTCGCTTCCGTGCTCCGCTACGGGGTGATCGTGCGAACTACCTGCCCTTGCTCATCGAGAAAGCTGATACTCGCCGCCCCGAGGCTGTCCACTACCAGTCTGAGTCGCGGGTTGCCGGCCGGGTCGGACAACGTGACTACAGAGGCGCGGTCGTAGGTCCGCCCAACGAACAAGCGACGCGAAACGAGATCCTGCTGGGGAATCATCGCCAGGTAGTGTTTCGTCAGCGAGTCACGCTCGGCGGCCGATGGCGCTGTCTCGATGGCGCGATAGGCCTCCTTGACCAGGTCACTCAGCGTGTCGGGACGCTCCTGGATCGTCAGCCCCTGGCGCTTTCGACCTCCGTCATGGTCGTAACTGAGCGCCACGATCTGGTCATTCCCGTACTGATCGAACGTCAGGATCGCGCCCGCCTGGATGCCGCCGACCGTGTCCTGCGTGCCCCTGTAAACAAGGCCTCCTGCCTCGACACCGTCCTGGTTGATGAACAACAGTCCGGCCAGGTCGGCTCGCCGTGGCGGATAGCCCCCAGCCAGAAGGACCCTGGTCCGGCCCTCGGAGTCCACCACGTTGATCTTGCTGACTGTGATCTCATCGAATACCGCTGTGTGGATCCCGCGGCCGAAGCCGGCGACAGCGACGACGAGCAGCAGAGCGGTAGCAGCAGCGGCATAAAGTCTGAGCAGGCGCATGTTAATCTCCAATTTCGGAAGCTGGATTCGAATCCTCGACACTCAGAGTTGGACGACCGGTTGCGCCTGTAGGTTTCAGTCGAAACCACGGCTTTCGTTCGGAAGGAAGAACCAGAGATGCGATTCTGAGCGTGGAGCAGTCCCCGCTCGCTGGGAGCATCCTCCACGACACGAACGACGTCCTGCCGTTCTGCCATGCGTGAACCGGGTCCTTCGCACGGAACGGGTGATACAGCTCGAGATTTCCAGGCAGCGAGATGGCCGCCCACACCTGTTCAGCCGGCGCCCGAATTTCCATGGCAACCGCAACCGGCCAGCGAAATCCCGGCTTCGGGTCTTCGAACGAAAACATGTCCGCCTGCCCGGCGGTCAGTAAGCGTTGCATCGACAGTCTCTCTCCGTCGTTTCGGATCCGGACGACATGCCTGCGCTCAAGCTGCTCGAAGGTACTACTATTGGATTCGCCGTTTCTCCAGCACCAGAGGCCGGTCGAGGCCGCCTCGCCGAATCCGGAGTGAATATTGGGCGGCAGACGCACGGCACTCGCCGCAGCAGTGCTTACGGTCCTGTTGATTTCATGCGATCGGCCGTCCAGCGACAGTGCTGCCGAGAAGGAGACCGCTGCCACTCAGGTCGCGAGTGAGTCCCGAGAACGTGAAACGACCGATGCGCGCTGCGCCTTCCCAACCGAGCCAGAAACTCTGCGCACGGACGGAAGCGCCGTCCTGCTGGCATGGGATTTCCCGGACGACGCCGTGTACTCTCAAACCGTTCTCCCGGTCGACAGCGCATACCGGGCCTATCGGACCGCGATCCGAGCAGACGGCGCAGACCTGAAACACCCGGTTTCGGATCAGCCGACTCCGCAAACGGACGACGAGGCGGAGTTGTGGCGGAACGAGGACATCAATCGTGACCTGGCTCAGACCGGCGAGGCGGGGATCATCGAGCAGATCACTTGCCTGGATGCGTTGCTGTTCGCGTACCAGAATTCCCGGGTGCCGCAGCTGACGCAGCCTACCGAGTTTCTCGCCTCGGTACTGCGAAAGGAGGTCGCCGGACAGCCGAGACTCGTAGTCGTTTTCGGCGCCGGCGACGAAATGTTTCCCCCGAAGACCGTATACGGTTTCGACGTGGTGGACGAGTACGTGGCTGCGGGATGGCGATACTCGTATGCGCTCCACAACCACACGATTCAGCAAAACGGGGAGCGCCTGGCACTCGGAACTCCGGCGCTCAGCTCGTCTGATGTTCAGCTCATGCGGAACCTGGTGGAGGGGACCGGACTCGAAAGCGCACGCGTCACGAACGGATTCTTCACGTACTCGGTCTCGGCTCGCGAACTCGACCGACTGCGATCGAGGTAGGGCTGCCTCGCGATTCGCCCTCAGACTTCAGCGGTGAGGCATACGAAGTGACTGGATCCGATCTCGAAGCCGTTTCCGAGACTCTATTCCTGCCGCTGTACGCGCTCGCACTGGAATCACGGGCCGAACACCCGGTTCTGATCGACCGGGAGGCCGTGCGGCTCACCGAGGAGTTAAACCGGACGTTCGCCGGCTCTGACAAGCGCCTGTACAGGAAGCTCGCCAGGGGCCGATTCCCCAGGACCGCCTTGACGACAGTCGCGTTGCGCATCCGCCACTTCGACCAGGTCGTAACCACGTTCCTCGAGCGGCATCCCAATGGCATCATCGTCAGTCTCGGTTGCGGATTGAGCAATCGGCGCTCGCGTGTCGACAACGGGACGATGCGCTGGTTCGACCTCGATCTGCCGGCGGCGATGGAGCTGCGCCGTAGATACTTCGGGGACACGGAGCGGTTTCATTCCTTGGCAGGGTCAGTACTCGATTTCGACTGGATGGATAATCTCCCCGACGAGCCCGGAGAGCGCTTTCTGTTCCTCGCGGAGGGACTCTTCCCTTACCTGTGCGAGGACGACGTTCGAGGGCTGGTGACTGAGATGCGCAAGCGGTTTCCGGGTGCCAGCCTCGTCGCCGAGTTCGCCAGCCGCAAGGTCGCCCGCCTCATGTCGAGGCGTATGGGACGAGGCAAGCTACGTCGCCAATTCGGCCTGTCCGCGAACGTCTGGTTCCGATCCGGTCTCTCCGATCCGCGGGAGCCGGAAGATTGGGCAGACGGAATCACGCTCCTCGGCGACTGGTGCTATTTCGACGAA
>JAENXO010000086.1 GCA_016649455.1 Gemmatimonadota bacterium
CGCGGTGGCTCGCTCCCGGTTCCAGCCCGGCGCGACTAGGTTCCCCGCATGCAGCCGATTCTCGTCGTGCTCGTGTTTGCCACGCTCGCGGCGTTCACCGCCCCGCTGGGGGTGCTGCCGCTGCGGAACCGGACCGCCGTCCCGCCGGCATGGCTCGGGTGGGCAAACGCGCTCGCCGCCGGGTTCATGCTCGGGGCCGCCTACGTCATCGCCGAGACCGCACTGGTCGATCACCCGGTCCGCGCGGCAGCCGGGGCACTTCTTGGTATCGGTTACACCCACCTCTCCCACCGGGCATCGGGCGTCGGCGACATCGATCTGAACCGGCTGGACGAGGTCGACCCCACGTACGGCTACCGGATCCTGTTCGTCAGTGGATTGCACGGAGCGATGGAGGGGCTGGCGATCGGACTGGCGATGCTGGAGAGCCTGCCGTTCGGGATCCTCGTCGCGCTCGCGATGGCCGTCCACAACGTCCCTGAGGCGGCCGTGCTCGGCTCGGTCCTGCGTTCCAGCGGACTCGGTCCCGCACGAACCGCCGGGCTGGCGGTGGCGGCCAACATCGGGCAGGTCCTGCTCGCGATCGTGGCGTTCGCGATTGTCCCTGCTATCCCCGGCCTGCTTCCATGGGCGTTCGGCTTCGCCGTCGGGGGACTGACCTACCTCGCGATTTCGGAGTTGCTGCCTGAGGCCTACGACCGTGCCGGTCCGGTGAGCATCGCCCTGGTGACCAGCGTGGCGACGGGCTTCGTCGTGCTTCTCCGGGGGATCGTCCGTTGAGCACCCTCCCGGCTGTCGTCCAGGTCTTCCTGTTCGGACTGGTCACGGCGCTGGCCACCGGGTTGGGTGCGATCCCGTTCGCGTTCGTCCGCAGCGTCTCTCCGCGCATCGTTGCCTACACGAACGCGCTGGCCTCGGGGCTGATGCTGGGGGCGAGCTTCGGCCTGCTTGCCGAGGGAGCCGACTACGGCCGCCTGGCGACACTGATCGGTGCGAACCTGGGCGTCCTGTTCGTGCTGGCGGCCGGCAAGCTGCTCGGCGATCACGAGCTGCAGTTCGGGGCCGTGCGGGGCGAGGACGCCCGGAAGATGACTCTTATCGTGCTCGTGATGACCGTCCACTCGATCGCCGAGGGAGTGGCGATCGGCACCGCGTTCGCGGGCGGCACGACACTGGCGATCGTGATCACCGCGGCGATCACGGTCCACAACATCCCCGAGGGCCTGGCGATCAGCGCCGTGCTTCGGCCGCGGGGAGCCAGCATTGCCGCATGTGCGGGCTGGAGCATCGTTTCCTCCCTCCCGCAGCCGCTGCTCGCGGCCCCGGCCTTCCTGTTCGTGGGGACGTTCAGCGCCCTGCTGCCATACGGGATCGGATTCGCCGCCGGGGCCATGGTGTTCATGGTCCTCGTCGAATTGCTGCCGGAAGCATTCGAAGCCGGACGTCGGTCGACGATCGCGCTCCTCGTGAGCGTGGCGATGGTGACAATGGTCCTGTTCCAGCAGACGCTGTAGACTTCGGGCACGACGTGCCCCTGTTCGTGTACCAAACCCTGAAGACTCAAACCGGTCCGCAGTCCCGGGATCACGACATTTACTTGCTTTTCGGAGGCGTTACAATGAAGAAGCTGTTCGGCGCGGTCTTGATTCCGGTCTTCCTGGCGGCATGTGGAGGCGGGATTTCCACGAACACCGATTTTGACCCGGCAGTAGATTTTTCGGGTTTCCAGACCTACGCCTGGTTGCCGGCCGGTAACGGCATGGATGATGGCTCTGGCGTCCACACGAACGAGCTCACCGACAGCCGCATTCGGAGCGCCGTCGAAGCGAATTTGAACGCCAAGGGAATGAGAAAAGTCTCTCCTGACCAGGCCGATCTCGGCGTAGGCTACCAGGTCACTGCGCAGGATCGCGTCCAGTACAACACGGTCAGCACCGGCTGGGGCGGTGGCTACGGTGGCTACTACGGCGGTTGGGGCGGCATGGGCATGACCTCCAGCCAGACGTACGCCACGAACTACACCGACGGTTCTCTGATTCTCGGGATATTCGACGCCAGCGAAAAGAAGATGATCTGGCAGGGCGTGGCCACCAAGACGCTCAGCGAGAATCCCGACACGGAAGAGCGGACGCAGACGATCAACGACGCTGTGGCCAAGCTCATGGCCGATTTTCCGCCCAACGCGAACTGACGAGTCGGTTCAGGACAGCGGGCCTCTCGGGGAGACCGACCCGAGAGGCTCCGGTCGCACGCCGTGCGGGCGGAGCAGGTAACTGGCGGCCAGGAACCCCGAGGCGGTCGCGCGCTCCATCAGCGCGGTCGGAAACTCCAGCCTGACGAAGTCTCCCGCGAGAGCGACATCGAAGTCCGGCGTCTCGACGCCCGGACGCACCTCGTAGCCACCCGGCGGGAATGCGGGGCAGTCCCGCTCCACGAAGAAGCTCTCGTGAACCACCGCGGCCTCCCGGGTTTCCGGGTACAGTTCGAACAGGCCTGCCTGCATTGCCTCCCTGATCACGGGCTCGGTAACAGAGTCCGACATGCCGTAGGCGTGCAGTTCCACCACGCTCCCACCGGTCCGGTTCGCCCACGCCCGACTTTCTTCCTCGAACAGGTGGAACAGCGAGATGTTGTCGAGCAGCGGGAAGCCCGCCGTGCCGACGAAGGCGTGGCGATCGGGCGCCATAGGGCGATCCAGCCACAGGCGCCACACAGCGAATGGACTCGTCTGCCGGAGAGCTTCGATCTTCGCTCGCCAGGCCCCATCTCCAAGCTCCGGGGAGGCACCGATCACGCCTTTCAGTCCCGGTACGTTCAGCGCCACTACCACGATGTCAGCGGTTTCCCGCCTGGCATCGCCGGACCCGTGCGAAGATTCGTGCACGACAATCCAGCCACCTTTCCCTGGGAGCGCCTCCGTCTCCGGGGGCTTGGGACGATGCATCGAGGCCACTCGCCTGCCCGTGGCGAACCGGACGCCCCGATCCACGAGATAGATGCTCAACGGCTTGAGCAGGGCGTTCTCGAACGTGTCGTTCAGCACATCGAACACGAGGCCTTCGGAATTCGCGAGGAAGTAGTAGTGGAACATCATCAGCAGCTCCGCCGCTGACATCTCCTCCTCGGGGTTGAAGAACGAGTGCGAGAACACGTCGAACAGCATCCGCCTCGCCTCGGGCGGAAATCGGAGCGAGTCCAGGTAGTCCTTCGCGGTCATGGAGTCGAACCGGGCGTATGTACGATCGGGATCGTAGCGCAGCATTTGGAGCGCCGCGCGGCCGTTCACGCGTGTCAGGTCGCGCCAGCGAAAGGTGTCGGCGCGCCGGACTATGGCGAGGAAGTTCGCCGGCGGGTGGGTGGGGATGTTCTCGAACGACTGGACCATCCCGCCCGGACCGAAGATCGGGTAGTCCGGCAGCGGAACGAGCCGATCGAGACCCGGATCCACCCGACGCAGCAGGGAGTGGAGGTTGTAGTACTGACGGAAGAACGCGTGAAATCCTCGTTCCATGCCAAGCGTGGTCCCGTCGGGCAGCGTCTCGGGCCACGTCCGGAGTCGGCCGCCCAGCGAGCTCTCGGCTTCCAGGACCGTGACCGAGATTCCCCGCTCGCACAGGATCGTCGCCGCGGCCAGGCCGGCGAGGCCTCCGCCGCACACCACGGCCGACACGGGGCCGGGGGGCCGATCCCTGTCGCCCTCCCACAAGGGAACGCGGCGGCCGCCCGGAACTGGAACGCTCACTCCGGCCTCCGGGCGAGGAACGAGTGCACGACGCCTCTCTGCCAGCCGTCCATCGGCTCAGTCCTGATCTCGACGAAGCCGGCGCGGTCCAGGCGACGCTCGAACGCCTGTACTCCATCGAACTCGTTGACGCTCCGCCTCAGGTACCTGTAGATCCGGGCGGAGCCGGAGAAGATCCTACCGCTCGGGATCACCACCCCGAGCGTCACCGCGTTCCAGACCCCCCGACTCCAGGCCGAATCGGCCACCGAGTATTCGTGAAAGCAGATCGTTCCCCCCGGGCGGAGAAGGCGGTACAGCCGCTCGAGACAGAGATCAGGATCCGTGACGTTTCGAATCCCGTAGGCCATCAGGATCCCATCGAACGGGCCACTGATCCCGGCTTCTGCGGGCTCCATCGCATCTCCGAGAACGAACTGGACTTCAGTCGCAAACTTCTTCTTCCTCGCGATTGCCAGCATCCCGGCAGAGGCATCGAGCCCCACGATCTCGGCGTTCGGGACTTCCAGCGCCAGCGCATCGGTTGACAGGCCGGTACCGCAGCACAGATCCAGAACCCGGGAACCAGGCTCGAGTCCCAGCCGGCGAGCACTCCACCGCAGGTGTTTCCGGTAACCGGGATTCAGTGCCGTAAGCAGATCGTAGCGACCTGCGACGCGGTTGAATTCGTCCGGCACGTCCGTCCGGCTCTTTTTCAGCTGTTCTGGCATGACTCAGTGCTCCAGCCCGATGACGCGATATGAGCCTGCAGTCGCCACCCACTCCAGCCACACGGTGACAGGCGGGTGAGCATCGCCATCCGGGCGTCGGACGACGCGCAGGACGAGCTTCGCGAGTGAGCCCTCGGGCGAGAGCCGGGAGCCGTCGGGACGCTTCCCAGGATCGCGATCACCGGGTCCGATCGCGACCCGCTGGCCGTCTCCCGTACCGGTCGCGGTGCCGGCGCCGTGCCAGTCCCGGTCGAGCGCGGCGTGCTCGAACTCCCAACGGTACTGGACCTCCTCCGATGTCCAGAGGCCCTCGCGAACACCCAGATCGTCGAACCGGACTCCGAACCCACCCTCGGCCTCGTGAACGGCAGGGTCTGCGGTCGACTGCTCCATCTCGAAGTTCTCCAGCGGGGACACCTTGCCGTACCAGTGTTTCACGACCAGGTCCCGGCGTACCATGAGGATCGTCGCGAGCGTATCCGCCGCGGGCCTGGTAGAAAGTCGGCCCGCGTCGACCGCGGCACGAATCTGCTCGTCGGAAAACGAGCCGACGAGCTTGGCTCCCCAGTAGCCGTCCCGGTCGGTGGCCAGCTGGAATGCCCGGTTCGGCCAGTTCGGCTTCCAGCTCCCCGGGTCGAAGCTCTCCCCCTCCAGCCAGCCGATCGTCGGATCGATGACCTCCCATGTCATGTTCTCCCACCCGACCTGGTAGAACCCGAGTGTGAACACGCGACCGAGGCCCGCCCACAGGCCGACATTGTACTCCAAGCCCTCTCGCGGCTCGTGCGGTCGCGTGGTGCCCGAACCCAGGCTCGCCGCGAAGTCGATCAGATAGTGCCGCAGATACCCGGGCGGAACGTACGCATCCATCGTGTTCATCCAGCGCATGTCCACGTGGTTGATCCACGATGAGACCGCGTACAAGCCACGCAACTCCCGCCGGTACTCGTGGTGGTAGTAGTCGTTCGGGTCGTCTTCGCGTACCCCCTCGAAGAAGAACGGCCCCTTCGGAGGCCCGGGCACGAACTTCGAGGTGACGGCCAGGTAGCGTCCGTCCGGCAGCGAGTCAGTCAGGGCCAGGACATCGAGCGCGACATCGAGAGTCAGGGGACGGTCCTTGAAGTCCTCGCCCCGGATCGTAGCCCCCTCGGCCACTGCGAGTTTCGACCTGGAGAACACAAACACGAAGTCTTCAGGAACGTTGTAGCCGGCGGCGTGGAGCAGTCGATTCGAGATCACACCGGCCGCGCTGCTCATGTGAAGAAATCCCTTCGGATCGAACTTCACCACGTACCGGTCGCCCTTCGCGTCCTGGATGTTGAACCCGGGAGACACGCCCTGGACCTTTGCCGAGATGATCTCCAGTACACCTGTCGTGTCGGGACCGAATCCCGTCGTCGGACCGACCCGAATCTCAACCGTCGTCATCCTTCGGACCGGGTTCCGGAGCGCGAACCAGGCAGAGGGAACGACATCATCGAACGGCGTCAGGTTCAGTGCTTCGTGCTGCTCACCGACCGCCCGCCGGACGCTGAGTCCGTGGGACACCTCCCCGGCAACCGCGTCATCCAGGATACGTGGGACCTCGAGCGGGTCCCGGGCCTCCGGCTCCCGGATCGGCAGCGTGTCTGCGTACGGGATCGGCCCGGGCCCGAGCGAGGGCGGCAGGGTCGATGCGCCGCCGCAGCCGGCCGCCAGCGCTGCGCACGTCGCGGCGGCAATCAGTTTCCGGGAGACCGCGTTAGCCCGGTTCACAGCGGCCACGTCCCGCGAATTCCGATCTGTACGCCCTCGTCGCTGAACCCGAGAAACGCGACGCCCAGCAACCGCTGCTTCATCGCCATTCGCGCCCCGACCCCGTACGACGCCTGCCAGTCACCGCCGGAAATGTCCAGCAGCCTCCGATTTACGGTGCCTTCGCCAAAATAGAGGAAGAACTCCGTACGTGCGATGTCGTGTATGTCGCGCCACACCTCGTACCGCCACTCGGCGACCAGCGACAGCATGTCGTTGTCGGTGAATCGGGATGTGGAATAGCCCAATGCGCTCCGTGTACCGCCGAGGGTGCTCAGGTGGAAGAACGGGATGCCTGCCCCACCATCGGCCCGGGCGATGCGGGTCGCGGCACGCAGCGCGAACTGCTGACGGTGGTTGATCGGGAGGTAGCCCTGGGCAATTCCGCTGATCGCGTGGAAGTCCGAGTCCGTATCGGAAATTCCTCGATACATGGCACCCTCGACCCGGAACCAGGCACCGGTATCCTGGAATCCGCGCCGCTTCGTGAGATCCAGCGTCGCTCCACCATCGAGTCTGACGTATCGGGTGGACTCGTTGGCTCCGTACAGCCGGGAAGTATCTAACTCATCATAGATGGACGGGTCGTCAGTCCACACCGGATCGTCGATGGAGTTGTCCTCGAATCCGACGCCGGCATCGACTCCAATGCTTCGGGTCAGCCGCGCGCCGCCCCTGGCTCTCACATCCCAGTAGTCGCGGCTGTACAGACCACGGTTCGTATCGCTGTCGGGACCGATCCCGTAGAACGTGACCTGGGCGTCGCGCTGCCACCGGGCTTCCGCCGATAACGAGTACCGCGGATCGGCGAGCAGCACGCCCGCCCGATGACGCTGGGAGCCCCGCATCGAAATCGCCGAATGAACGTACCACGGCTCGAATCGGAACAGCTGGCCTTCGAGCGCGAGCGAGCTTCTGGGACCGATCGACGTCCGGAGCATCGGCCGGAAGCCCCAGTTCTCCATCGAGCGGTAGGCGCGCACGATACCGCTGGGTTCCCGCTCCGTCATCACCTGTCCGGCGACCCAGCCGGGCAACTTCACGAGGAGGAGATTGAACGGAAACGCGATGACCTTGAGCGGAAATTCCACCACGTCGACCCAGTCCGTGGCAGGCCGGGCCGGCGGACGGTCAAACCCGTTTCGGATCGAATCCGCGGCTGCGAACTGGTCGCTCGCCGGGTCCTTCTGAGTTGCACCCGCGTCCTGGGCCGAGAGGTCGGGAGGACAGGCCGCGACACAGACCAGCGCCGCACCTATCGCCCAGGGCGCGATCGAGACCGTTCTACGGCTCCGATCGCGCCCCCGGCTCATTCGCTGCAACCGGGCGACTCCGGTCCGGTATACGGTCGAATCGTGAACTCGTCTTGCGTGGCACCGTCTACTCCGATGGTTCGACCGTACAGACGGTCTCCGACGAACATCAGCTCGGTAAACGAGTAGTCGCGCGACGCGAATGCGGAGATCGGGGAAGACCCCACGTCTCGAGCGTATTGGGACGCGCCGCCCGCCCCCTGGACGATGTAGACCGGGCCGCAGCCGTCCGGCACCGGTCGTCGATCCCTGACCGCGACAGACCTCTCGTAGTGGTGGTCGTGGCCCGCCGCCATGAGGTCGACGCTATACCGGTCGAACAGCGGCGGGAGGTTCGTGCGTATCCCGTATGGCGGACCATGGCCGCTGATTCCCACGGCATGGCTGTACGGCGGGTGGTGTCCGTAGACGACTATCCACTTCACTGTCGGGTCCGTCTGAGCGGCCTGCAGCGACTGCTCGAGCCATTCGTACTGGCGACCCCTGCCCTCACCGAGACCCTGGACGTCCTCGGTATGGCTGCTGGTATCGAGGGCCAGGAACAGCACGGAATTCCACCGGAAGGAGTAAAAGCGTGTCCCCGCGACCGCCTCCGGCCAGTCGAAAGCCCGATCGTAGGATTCCCCTTCGTCCGCCCGGACGTCGTGATTGCCTATCGATGGAAAGATGGGAATCCGGGCCAGCATCCGGCTGTATACGCGGAAATGACGGTCGGTGAAGTCCGTCTCGGAACCGTCGTAGTAGGCGAAGTCTCCGACATGGATCGCGAGATCCCATTCCATTCTGTCCATTCGGCGGGCGAGGCCGATCTGGGCCTCGGACCCCCAGCCCGAATCTCCGAACAGCAGGACGCGGAGGGTGTCTCGCGTTCCCGCCTCCGGAGCCGTACGGAAGGTCCACGGCCCGGATCGTGTGTCGCGACCGTAGACCTCGTACTCGACCTCCGCGTCGGCCGGAAGTCCGACGAGTCTCGCGGCACGAACGCCCCGGCCTCGATCGGTCACCGGTGCCTGGCGCCATGTCTCCGACGGATCAGACGGCCGAAATCGGAGAGAATCGACCGGTTCCCCCGGTGTCATCCACAGGACGGTGGCTTCGTGGACCCCCACGTTCTGGACGTACGGTGTCCTGGTGAACGGCGCTGGAGCCAGCGGCACCGGAACCGGGTCCACCGGCTTCGGAACACAGGCGCCGAGTCCCGATGCCCCGAGACTCGCCACGCCCAGCAGCGCCACCCTGCCGATACGGCGGAAATCGGCCG
>JAENXO010000290.1 GCA_016649455.1 Gemmatimonadota bacterium
AGCCTGTCCTCCAGCTCGGCGAGTTCAGCCCTGCGGCGTTCGACCTCCGCCTGCAGCGCTTCCGCCGCCTCGCGATCCAGTACGTGACTCATGCTCGACCTTCCCCTGTTCGTGAACATCCGCCGGCCGAATATACGACAATTCGTTCAGGCCGTTCCAGCGCCGACGATGTTTCGATCAATCCGCCGAACTGGCCGATTCCGGCCACAAACTCCCGTACACTTCCCGGCTGATCGCGTACGGAGACCTCCGTCCGACCGCCGGGTCCCTGCCCGTCGCATCGAGCCACACATTCCAAGCATCCATCGCTCGGCGTCCCACCGAACGCTCCAGCACCAGGCGAGCATGCTCCATGGCCTGCTCGCGACGATTCGTCTCCAGCCTGCCCGAGGACTCCAGCCGGGCGAAGTGATTGTCGAGTCCTGCCGCGATCTCCAGTACGCCTTCACCGGTCGATGCCACGCACTTGAGAACCGGAACCGCCCACTCCCCGGCAGATCTCGACTCCTTTGCGCCGGTCACGGACCCATGGTCCGCGGTAATGTCGGGGGTTCGCCCTGCCGCGATCGATGAGAGATCTACACCGTGGTGGCCCGGAACATGGCTGGAGGCGGACCCGGTACGGAGAGCGAGCACGACCTCGATCTCCTTCTTCAGCCGGTCGGCGCCGGGCCGGTCCGCCTTGTTGACCGCGAACAGGTCGGCCACCTCCATCAGGCCAGCTTTCATGGCCTGGATCCCGTCCCCCGACTCGGGCACCAGGACGACAAGCGTCGAATCCGCCGAGGATGCGACCTCCAGCTCCGACTGTCCCACCCCGACCGTCTCGAGAAGGATCCGGTCGAATCCGAACGCATCGAGCAGATCCGCCGCTTCGCGCGTCGCTGCCGCGAGTCCGCCGTGTGAGCCGCGACTCGCCATCGAGCGGATGAATATCCCTTCGGTGGTGGCCAGGTCGTCCATCCGGACCCGATCTCCGAGCAGCGCACCGCCGGTGAACGGGCTGCTCGGATCGACCGCGATGATCCCGACCGTGAGTCCCCGGTCCCGGTAGGTGCGTGCGATGGCCGCCGTGAGCGTCGATTTTCCGGCACCGGGAGGGCCCGTGATTCCCACGCGCCGGGCGGATCCGACTCCGTCGTGCAACTCCTCGAGGACGGACTCGAATCCGGGACGGTGGTTTTCGACCAGCGAAATGCAGCGCGACAGAGCGAGCGGCTGCCGACCGCGGAACTTCTCCACGAGGCTCTGTTGCGATGGCGTCAGGGGCGCCTGGACTGGATCATTCATACAGGCCGAAACTGCCGGGGCGAGTCGGTCGGAGCAAGCAGATCGGCTGCGACGGCTAGCGGATTCGAAGGATCTGAAGTCTCGGTTCCACGCTCGAGTCGAGCCTTGCGCCGGTCCCGGGGCTCACCAGCTCTATTCGCGTTCCCGCGCCCGCGACCGGCGCGAGAAGCTCGACGTATTTGCTGGTCGCGCTGAACAGCTCGGCGTCGATCACCTCCCCGAAGGTCAGGCTGGCCCTTCGTGGCTGCAGCGGGTACCCCCCGCCGGGCGGATTCACCGCATCACCGATCTTCGATCCGAACACCTCTCGTACCTGGTAGGACGACAGCTGAAGTTCCTCCGCTGGATCGACATCACTGCGGTCGGACGACACGAGCATGGTCGACCACTGGGTCGCGAGTCGTTCGAACGGCTCACCAAACACCTGTGTAATCGCATCCCGCGAGTCGGATGACGAGGTCCGGATCAGGGCCCTCACGCGTGCTGCCTCGC
Source organism: Gemmatimonadota bacterium (assembly GCA_016649455.1). GTDB lineage: Bacteria > Gemmatimonadota > Gemmatimonadetes > Palauibacterales > Palauibacteraceae > Carthagonibacter. Next base: position 1,783 of record JAENXO010000290.1, read on the forward strand.
CCTCGCTTCCGTCCTCGTACCGGTCGAGCAGATAGCGGAGGAAACTCCATGCCGCGCCGCGCATCCGGAACGTGTTGTAGTCCAACGGGTCGGCGCTGTTCAACAACGCCGCCGTGTCGCCCGGCGCGCTCAGGTACTGGCTCAGATTGTACCAGTTGTTGAGGTAGTACTTGTTGAACACGTCGATTCTCGCCTGGGTCGCCAGCAGCTGTTCCGAGCTGATCGACGTCCCGGGCTCGAAGCCGTTCACGGCATGGCCTGCGACCTCCTCTGCGAGGTGTGACAGTCCCTCGTTGAGCCAGACGTCCTGCGCTCCCCCGTTGCCGGATTGGGCGTTGATCAGATGTTGAAATTCGTGGGCGACCGTGTTGTCCGTGATCCGCCTGACCTGGCGCTTGGTGATCCCGTCTCCCTCGGCATCCGTGAACTCGCCGTCGGGATCCGGGACCATGAGGTAGAACATTTCCGCCCGATTTCCGCCCGACCCTCCGAGGTCGAGCGGGCAGGTGAAGCCGGAGATGAAGCTCTCCGTGTAGTCATCCGACATCCGGTTGACCCCGGAGGTGTACAGCAGAACGATCCGCCCGCCGTTCTGATCGATGTCCCCCGGTTCACCGAAGTAGCTCACATCGGTGTCGTAGATCACGTTGTCGAACGCGGCACCGATCTCCTCGTACTCGGCGGTCGTGAATCCCGCGCCGGTGTCCAGGCCTTCGACGATCACCGCACGATCGCTTACGTGCCGGACGATGCCTTTGACTACGCGCGGTGCGTTCGGAAAGCTCTGCGCCGATACGCAGGAAAATCCGTATGTGACCTGGTCGCCGACCGCCGGAACCGCGAACAGTCCGGCGCCAACGGTGGACGCGGTGGATCGGATCTGTGGCAGGAGCGGTCCTTCCAGCCGGCGAAGATGGGCATCCATCGAGTACTGGCCGGTTCGCCACGCGGCTTCCAAGCCGGCGTCCAGCGAGGCAGGCTGCGCTTGATTGTCGGGACCATCGGATCCGGGGTCGGCAGCGGCGACCGCCCCTGCGGGCGTCACCCGAAGATCCATCGGACTGAACCCGAGAGTCCGTGCCATGCTGCTGACCACGATCTCGTATCGGTCGCCCGACTCGAAGGCTGGAATCTCGATGCAGTCGACCGCGGCGGATCCCTCGAACATCAGGTCCTCACCGGGAACCAGGCTCGCGACGAGACATCCCGGACCCTCGTCCGGTCCGGCAGGGCCCGGATCGCCCTGAGCGCAGGCGGCGAGCGCTGCTATAAGCCCAAAGGCGGCCGCACGAAGCGAAGCCGTCTTCAACATTCAGTCTTCTCCCGTCAGGCGAACGTTCGGGCAACCCGGCACACCCGACGCATCAATCGGACCGCTCCACACGCGAGTATCGTCCGTACGCGGTAGGTGCTGATACGGTCGGAAAATAGGAGCGTTCCTTTCCGCCGCGACTCGGATCACAGCAGAACCGCAGTGGCGAGACCGAGCAACAGCATGAAGCCCGTCAGGTCCGTGAGGGCCGTTACGAAAACGGAAGACGCGACGGCAGGGTCGACGCCCTTGCTCTCCAGGAAGATCGGAATAAAAGCTCCGGCGAACGAGGCTACGACCATATTGCCCCACATGGCCAGCAACACGACGGCTCCGAATCGGACACCGGCGCCAAAGAAGAAGTGGCCGGCGATCGCAGCGACGAGCCCCACCACCAGGCCGTTCAGCAGCCCGACGAGTGCTTCCTTGCGTACGACCCTCCGGCGTCGCGACAGGGACTCGTCGGACACCGCGATCCGGCGGATCGTCACGGCAAGGGCCTGTGTCCCCGCGTTACCGCCGAGCCCGGCGACGATCGGCATCACGACGGCCAGCAGCACCATGGCTTCGATCGTTCCCTGAAATCGCCACACGACCGATGCGCCGATCGACGCGGTCCCGAGGTTCAGCAGGAGCCACGGAAGCCGGCTGCGGATCGCATCCAGCGTCGACCCCCTGACTTCCTCCTCGTCCGACACGGCTGCGAAGCGGAGAATGTCCTCCGTCGTCTCGGCCTCGATGACGTCGATCACGTCGTCGAACGTGATCCGGCCGACCAGGCGGCCGTCCTCGTCCACGACACCGATCGAGGGGATGTTGTAACGCGACAGAGCCCGGCCGACGTCCTCCTGGTCCATCGTAACGAGGGCCACGGACGTCGGTTCCGCCGTGATCTCCGAGATCAGCCGATCGGGGGCCGAAAGCACGAGGTCCTGGAGCGACACCACGCCCTGCAGGAGCCTGTCCGGCCCTGTCACGAAGATCGTGTAGAAGTCGATGTCCTCCCGGGCCTGGAGCCGGACTTCGTTGATCGCCTGAATCGCGGTCAGCTCAGAGCCGACCTCCAGGAGATCGTGCGTCATGATGCCGCCGGCCGAGTCCTCCGGATAGCTCAGGAGACGCTGGATTTCCGTCGCGCCC
>JAENXO010000136.1 GCA_016649455.1 Gemmatimonadota bacterium
AGCTGGCGGAGCGGGTCTGGGCGCGGATCGAACTGGACGGACTGGAGGGATGGGGTGAGGCGGACCCATCCCCATACTACGGTGAGTCGGCGGAGACGGTCGCGGACGCCCTGGATCGCATGAGACCCGTACTCGCCTCGGCGCCGGATCCGGATCACCTCGAGGCAATCGAGTCGAGGCTGCGTGAGACCGTACCAGGAAACGGGTCGGCCCATGCGGCTGTCTCTGCAGCGCTGCACGATCTGTTCGGAAAGCGCGCCGGAATGCCTGTGTGGCAACTCCTCGGACTGGATCCGGCGGATGCCCCGCTCAGCTCGTTCACCATCGGGATCGACGAGCCGGCCGCCATGGCGGAACGGGTTCGGACGATGTCCGGATGGCCGATCCTCAAGATCAAGCTCGGAACCGATCGTGACCGGGAGATCGTCGAGGCGATCCGGGAAGCCGATGAGTCCCGCCGGCTTCAGGTGGATGCAAACGCGGCCTGGACGCCGGACGAGGCGATCAGGAATATCCAGATGCTCGCTGAGCTCGGGGTCGAAATGGTAGAGCAGCCGCTTCCCCCTGGAGACGCGCCGGCCTGGAGACGGGTTCGCGACAACTCGCCAATTCCGATCTATGCAGACGAATCGTGCATTCGCTCGTCGGACGTGCCGGGACTGGTCGGACTCGTGGACGGCGTCAACATCAAGCTGGCGAAGTGCGGTGGCATCCGTGAGGCCGTGCGAGCCGTGCACACGGCGCGTGCCTGCGGCCTGGAGGTCATGTTCGGCTGCATGCTCGAGAGTACGCTCGGGATAGCGGCCGCCGCTCACATCGCCCCCCTGGCGGATCGTCTCGATCTCGACGGAGCTGCTCTGCTGGCCGAGGATCCATTTACTGGACCCGCGGTTCGGAATTCCAGGCTCTACCTGGGTCCGGAGCCGGGCCTCGGCGTCCGCCCCGCCTGACGCGTGAGGATGGGTCGGCCCGGGTACCTCGTCGGCGCATGGATCGCGCTGGGTCTGCTGCTCGGAGCCCGGCCGGCCGGAGCGCAGACGGTGCGCGGCTGGGTGGAGCAGGCCGACGGCGTGCCGATCTTCGGTGCGTTTATCATGCTGGAGGACTCCAGCGGAGTCGTGTCGCGTCGCGTCCTGTCGACCGAATCGGGTTCGTATCGCATCACGGCGCCGGCTCCGGGCGCCTACCGACTTCGGGCCGACAGAATCGGGTACTCCGCGGCGGTGTCGCCCTGGCTGCGTCTCGACGAGGGAGAGGACCTTTCGTACCGCTTCGTGATCGAACCCAGTCCGGTGCGCCTCCGGGAGATCAGAGTAGAGGAGCGAGCCCGTTGCACGATCCTGCCAGACGAGGGCATCGAGCTGCAGCGTGTGTGGGATGAAGCGCTGAAAGCCATCACGGCGACGGCCTGGACCGGCCAGCAGCCGTATTTCCGGTTCGATGCTGTGATGCACACGCAGACGCTGGACAATCGTGGCCGGCCGACGGCTGAGGCGGTCCTCGAGGAAGTCAGATTTTACGGCCGGCACCCGTTCCGAGCCATCCCCGCGCAAGACCTGGTACTCGGCGGATTCGTCCAGCGCCCCGGGGGACAGGTGGCCTACTACGCTCCCGATGCCGATGTCCTGTTGTCGGATTCGTTCGTCCGACGTCATTGCTTCCGACTGCTTCGTGGCCAGGCGGAGTCGGCGGGCCTGCTCGGCCTCGAGTTCGAGGCGCTTCCACAGAGCCGACTGCCGGACATCGAAGGCGTGATGTGGCTGGACCCGGCGAGCTCGGAGCTCCGGTGGCTCGAATTCACATACGTGAATCTCGAAGCGTCTATCGAGCAGCAGGGTCTGGGCGGGATGGTCGAGTTCGCCCGGCTTCCATCGGGTGCGTGGATCATCCGCAGCTGGTGGATCCGGGTGCCTGTCGTGGAATGGATCCCCGGACAGCTTCAACGCCCGGGCAGGTATCGGCTGATGGGAATCGACGAAGGGGGAGGACAGGTCTTGTCCGTGTGGCTCACCGCTCGAATCGCTGGACTGCTGCCGACCGACACGTTGCGCGTCACTCCTCCACCCGACTCGCTGCTGCTGCGATTCGACCTGGAAGAACCCGGATTTCGAGCCAGGAACTAATCTCCGTGTACATAGTGCCGAGCGCCGCGCGACACTCGGTTCAGCACGTTAGAGGAGACTCTCGGGATCCCGATCGATCTCAAGTCGCAGTCCGGAAGGAATCGGAGCGTTCGCAGCCGAATACCTGAGAATCGATCCCAGGGCCGGCGGATCGTCGCTCTTCAGAAGAAGGTGCCAGCGCCAGCGACCACGCAGCCGATCGATCGGACAGGGTGCCGGTCCGAGGACGACGGTGGATGCTACCTCGTGCCGCTCGATGAGCTCCTCAAGCCAGTCGCCGAGGGCACCGGCGGCATCCGCCACCGCCGTCTCGTCCGGCCCGGTTACGAGGAGGTTGGCCAGCCGGACGTGAGGTGGATATCCGGGGCCGGCCCGGTCATCCAGTTCTCGCGTCGCGAACGTCTCGAAGTCGTGCTGAAGCGCCGTCTGTATCGCGAAGTGGGCCGGTTTCGCCGTCTGCACGTACACCTTTCCCGGCAGCGATCCCCGACCGGCCCGACCGGCCACCTGAGACAGCAGCTGAAACGTTCGCTCGGAGGCCCTGAAATCGGGCAGGTTCAGGCCCACGTCAGCATCGATCACGCCGACGAGGGTGACGCCCGGGAGATCGAGCCCTTTCGAGATCATCTGGGTTCCGAGCAGGATGTCGACCTCCCGGCGTCGGACCGATTCGATTATATCGCGGTGCGCCCACTTCTCACCGGTGGTATCGACGTCCATACGGGCGATCCGCGCTTCCGGGAACTCTTCTCCCAGGTGGCGCTCCACCTGTTCGGTGCCGACGCCCGTGAACGAGAGAGTCCGGCCTCCACACTCAGGGCAGATGTCGCGCGACGGCTGTTCGAAGGCGCAGTGATGGCACACCAGCCGACCACGTTTTCTGTGCCAGGTGAGGGAGACGTTGCAGCTGTCGCATGCGGCGACCCAGCCGCAATCGTTACACGAAATCCAGGTCGAGTGGCCACGCCGGTTGAGAAGCAGAATCGATTGCTCCCCCCTGGAAAGCCGTTCGGCGAGGGCCTCCTTCAACCGCTCGGACAATATCCTGGGCGGGGGAGTCAGCTCCTCCCGCAAATCCACGACCTGAACGTCCGGGAGCGGGTGTGGCGTGGCGCGCTCCGGTAGTACGAGCGATGCCCACTTCCCACGCCGGGCCAGCTCCCAGCTCTCGAGTGACGGAGTGGCGGAACCGAGCACGCACAGCGCCCCTGCCATCCGGGCACGGACCACAGCTACCGAGCGCGCATGATATCGCGGAGTTTCGCCCTGTTTGTAGCTCCCATCGTGTTCCTCGTCCACGACGATGACTCCGAGATCCCGCATCGGAGCGAACACAGCGGATCGAGTACCCACCGCCACCCGCTTCCGTCCTTCGCGCAGCGCCGCCCAGGCATCCCTTCGTTCACCGTCGGACAGGCCGGAGTGGAGAACCGCGACATCGTCACCGAACTCCGAACGCACGCGCTCCACAGTCTGAGGAGTGAGTGAAATCTCTGGAACGAGCAGGATGGCGGTGCGGCCCCGATCGAGAACCGCGCGCATGAGTCGAAGGTAAACGACGGTCTTTCCCGATCCGGTGACTCCACGGAGCACCGCCACTCCCGGTTCGCTTGCCTCCGCCCGGTGAAGCAACTCCTCCAGTACACGCTCCTGGGCCGGGTTCAGCTCGGGAGCCGGAGGTCCAGTGTGGAAACCGGCAAACGGGTCACGCTCGATGGTTTCGCTCGTGATTTCGGCCAGTTCCCGCTGCACGAGACCGGTGAGCACTGCGCGGCCGAACCCGAGCTGCCGCTCCATGTGAGCCACCTCGGCACGGCCGCCGATCGCCTCCAGAGTTTCATATGCCTCTCGCTGTCGCCGGGCCTTGCCGAACACCTGCTCCCGTTCGGTCAGGGTGGGAAGCTCCCGCACGATGTGAATCACCTGTCGCCGAAGCTCCCCGCGTCCCTTTCCAGCGCTGCCGAGCATCCCGGGCGGCAGGGCTGCCCGGTATACGAGCCCGGCTGGAGCCACGTAGTAGTCCGCCACCCAGCGGCACAGATGGAGAAGCTCGGGTGACAGAATCGGCTCTTCGTCGAGGACGGAATGCAGGTCCTTCAGTCTCGATCCGCCCCCGGCCGGCGGATCGACCAGCGCTTCGAGAATGCCGGTCTCGCGTTTCCGGCCGAACGGGACCACGACGCGAACCCCTGGAACCGCGGTCGGCAGGAGATCCGGCGGAATCCGGTAGTGGAAACTCTGCAGAACCGGACGCGGAAGGCTGACGCGGGCAACCTGTCCAGGGAGCCGCTCCAGCGGTCTATCCGAGTCGGGTGGTCTTTCAGTCATCTGCGACATTCTTGACGGTTCACTTGATCGGTCTCTAAACTCCGGCGATACGCTGGTTGACTCGCGAAGAGAACACATGGGCTGTCTGGCACTCAACGCCTCGTACGAGCCGCTGACGATTCTCCCGGTCCGCCGGGCCCTCCGGCTCGTCATTGATCGCAAGGCCGAAGCGCTGGAGGTGGACGAAAGCCGCCTCTTCCGCTCTGAGTCCGCGACATGGCCCACGCCCGTCGTCATCCGTCTCGTGCGCTACATAAGCGTACCCCGGCGGTTCCGCCGGCAGGTCACGAATACGTTCCTGTTCGCCCGGGACGGCTACTGTTGTCAGTACTGCGGGCGACACCGGAAAGACCTGGGATATCGAGAGTCACTCACGCGTGATCACGTGATTCCGATCTCCCGCGGTGGTGACAACGGTTGGCTTAACGTCGTCACCGCGTGCAGCCGGTGCAATCTCCGCAAGGCGAATCGACTGGTGTCGGAGTGCGGGTACCGGCTTCTCAAGGACCCGAGCGTTCCCGGCGGTGTGGAGCTGATCTGGGCCGTGCGCCGCGTTACCCCTATCCAGGCTCGCTACATCCGGATGTTCTACGGCGAAGAAGTCCTCAAAGCCCTCTCGGGCTGAGCGAGACGAATCATGGGTTTCGGCAGTCTGGGAATCTCAGAGCTACTCGTGATCTTCGTGGTCGTCCTGGTGTTCTTCGGGCCCAAGCGCCTGCCCGAGGTCGCCCGCTCGATGGGAAGCGCGATGCGGGAGTTCCGCCGCAGCTTGAACCAGATTCAGCGGGAACTTGAAGAAGCCGATCCGACGAGCGCGCTGCGGAAAGAAACCAGGTCGATTCTCTCACAGCTCCCAGAGCAGGTCCGACCGGCGATGGCGGGTGACGGGTCTCCGCAGCGGACCACGGAAGCCCGGGGGGCGGCAGTGAGGGAAGCAGCGCCTCCGGCCCCGGAGGCGAGCTCCGAGCCGGAGTCGAATTCCGAACCGGAGTCGAATTCCGAACCGGAGCCCCGGCCGGAGCAGGAATCGGAGCCCGAGGCAGGGCAATCGTCAGAACCGACCGATGAAATCAAGTCTAGGGAGCCTGGCAGCGAATCCGGCTGAGTTGCGGCGGACGGCCGTTCCGACCCTCGCTGGCCAGGTACAGGACTTCCCCATCTGAACCCCACGCTACGCCCTCACCCTGTGGCTCGAATGCCAGGAACAGCGGGGCTGAATTCGGAGCGAGCGTCGTATCCTGAGAAGATGCTCCCGACCAGGGAAGCAGGTGAAGGCTCGCATAGCTGCGCAGCGCGAGCAGCGTCCCATCGGGTGAGAGATCGGCTGCGGTAATCAGTTGAGCGGAATTGCCCCCGATCGGAATCGCCAGCCGGCCTATCCTGCGCAGAGTCCTGGGCGAATCGCCGGCCTGCTCGAACTCCGCCACGTCGATTGAATAGAGAACGACTCCCGCGCTGCCTCGACCCTTGGAAATGATCGACAGCTGGCCCCTGGCGTCGTCGATCACGATTCCCTCCGCGTCGCGCGGTCCGTCCGGGTAATCGAGCTCCCAGCTGGCGAGCGCGGACAGCTCCTGATCGACCCCCCCGCCCGACTTCGATGCGTCCATGTGCGGGTCGGGGAGAGCTGGAAGGGGGGTTCGGTGAATCTGAATGCTGCTCCGGGACGACTGGTTGTCTCCGATGTCCGCCAGGTAGACGCACCACTCCGAACCACATCGACCGATCGCCACATCCTCGATGTCGCGATTTGTCACGCTCGAAATCCGAGCGGTGGCGAGCAACGTCCCTGTCGTATCCACACCGAACAGGACGGTCTCGTTTCCACTGTCGTTATGGAGCCAGAACAGATCGTCCCGGCGGGGGTCCCGGGCGATGCCCGACGCCTCGCCGATTGACCCGGGGAGTGTTGCCACGACCGTGGCCGGACCGCAGGCGAGCTCCCTGGCGAGCGTGGAGTCCTCTTGGGCAGCCCCTTCGGAGCAGCCGGAGAAGGGGAATCCGAGCGCGATGCAGGCGACCAGGACCCGCACGGGCTTCGGTGCGCTCATCGAACCCGGATCACGGAACGATCCGGGCGAGTGGATCCTCGACGACTACCGGGAGGGATTCCCACGCCCCACGGGAGCGGGCCAGGATCTCGATCTTCTCGCCCTTGCGACAGTCTGTGCACAGCGGAACCACATCGGACTCGCCAAACGCACGGTCATCCAGCCGGTAGTCTCCGGGCGCGCCGTCGGCACGCAGGAACAGGCTCCGTCCCGCCAGTTCCTGCGGCACCTTCCACTCGCCGGACAGCACCCATCCCGCGTCATCCGGAAGCGGTCCCGCAGGCCCGATTCTGTCCGGTCCTGGATCCGCCGGAACCGATTCGACCTCCCAACCGGCGAGCCGGATGCCCCGAATGTCAAAGCTCGCGGCCTCAGTCTCGGTCGGTCCCGGCATACGATGTTTCACCTCTTCATCGAACCACTTCAGTTCAACCTCGACGTCGTCCGTCGAGCGCCGCGCGCGTTCGAGCTGCTCGAACGGCAACCACAGACTTACTGCAGCCGGTGTACCAGGAGTCAGCCACCGGGCGCCGCCCCTG
>JAENXO010000115.1 GCA_016649455.1 Gemmatimonadota bacterium
GCGGCGGTTTCCCCCCGGCAGAGCGAGCTTCGTCCGGCTGGTGGAGCGGACGTCCACCCGGGTGAGCGCGTACTCGTCCAGCCGTACCCACACCGTCAGGTGCCCGATCTCCCACGGGAGCGGCGTCCTCCACACGGCCGTGAGGAGCCCCAGGTCTTCGTCCGAATGAACCATGGTCCACATCCGATGCCGGGCGATCTCCGTGTGCAGAGAGTCCCAGACGCGAGCGAACGGCGCTGCATACACGCGACTGTCCGGTGAGCCGGTGAGCCGCGTGTCGATTGTGGTGGCTCCAGATCCGGACCTGTCGTCTTTTGCGAGCGCTTCGTCGTTCATCCTGCCGTTTCCCCACCGGTCGCGGATCGCCGGGATAGGCCGTCTGCAGTGGACGACTTGGTTGCCCGGTCCAAACCACGTACGTACGTTCCGGCCGTCCGAACACCCTCCATCAGAACGTCCGTGAGCGTCGCATGCAAGCCATACTCCCACTCGCCGGGAAGGGAACCCGACTCCGGCCCCACACCCACACGCGGCCCAAGCCGCTGCTCCGGGTTGGAAACCGAACCGTGCTCGACCGGGTGCTCGATCTTCTCGAGCAGGCGGGAGTGGACGAGATCATCGGAATCATGGGTCACCTGTCCGACCAGATCGAAACACATCTGAAGACCGAGCACCCGAATCTCGGGTTCATACCGGTAGAGCAGACACAGCAGTTGGGCACCGCGGACGCCATCCGCCTCGCAGAGCCCCACGTGCGCGGACCGGTGTTGATCGTGTTCGTGGACACCCTGTTTCAGGCCGACCTGGATATCATCCACCGGCGGCCCGAGCTCGATGGGATCGTCTGGGCGAAGGAAGTCGAAGACTACCAGCGGTTCGGCGTGATCGTGCACGATGATGACGGGTTCATGCAGGAGATCATCGAAAAGCCGGAATTGCCGGTGTCGAAGCTCGCGAACATCGGGCTGTACTACATCCGGAATGTCGATCTCCTGTTCGAGGGGATCGCGCATGTGATGGAGCAACCGCCGAAGCTGGGAGAGTACTTTCTGACCGACGCGTTTCAATACATGATCGATCGCGGTGCCAGGCTGCTGACGTCCGAAGTCTCGGAATGGTGGGACTGCGGTAAGCCGGAAACGCTGCTCGATACCAACCTGAAAGTACTGAACGAGGAAGCTGCCCCTGCTCCAGGTCCGATTCCCGGGGTCGAATTCGTCCACCCCGTGTGCGTTGGCGAGGATGTGGTGCTCGAGAATGCGGTGATCGGTCCGAACGTGAGCATCGCCGCCGGCAGCGCACTCAGGAGATCGAAGGTGCAGAATTCGATCATCGGGGCTGGCAGTGTAATCGAGGACTGCGAACTCGAGCAGTCGCTGATTGGTGACAATGTCCAGGTGAGGGGCCTGCGAGGCACGGCCTCGCTCGGCGATGACTCCGAGATCCAGGAGAGGCGGAAGTGACCGCCCGGCGGATCGTCGCTCTCACGGTCATATTCTGCGGGCTCGCTCTCGGGTTCTCCGGCTTCAGTTTCACCGCGCTCGGACGGGGGGGGGCGTCGGTGCTCGCCGGCTTGAGTGGACTGGTCCTGGTGGTCATCGGAGTCGCCGCACTTCCGCGCCCCACCCGCCCGCCGGTCGTCGGGTGGACGCCGGGCTCGAGAGATTCCGGAACTGAAGAACCGCCGTCCGCAGGGTGAATCGGATGGTCCGACGGCCTGCCACCCGGCAAGCGTCCGGGGCCCGCCGCACGTGGCATGCCGTCACCAGTCTGCTCTTCCTGGCACTTTTCCTGCCGCAGCCGGGTCTCGCCCAGGACGCGCTTACTCCCGCGGGTACCGACGCAGACGCCGACGGCGAATCGAGCCGCACCCGGTTTGCTTCTTTCGATGTCGGATTCGGTGTCGTGCTGCCGGAGGAAGGGCGGGTGGGCATCTCTTACGGGGTCGGGGTCGATGTCGCGAACCTGCTGATTCGCGGCGTCTCGATGCGCTTCGGGTTCCGTTTCTGGACTTCTGAGGACGCGCTCCCGGACGGCCGGCTCGTGGATCTCGACGACTCGATTCTCAGCATCATGGTGAAGAAGAGTTTCACGCTGGGTCGGCTGGATGCGTACGGCGGGCTCGGCCCGGGTGGTCACTTCATCTCGGCCCGGTTTCATGAACTGGAAGCGGAAACCGAGAACCGGAACGGCTTTCGGCTCGGACTGGAGGGGATCCTCGGTCTCGAGTTTCCCGTGGTCGACCAGGGCTTCGTAAGCCTGTTCGCGGAGGGCCAGGCAAGTCTCGTTTCGGAGCTGTCACAACTGTCGCTGCAGGCCGGGGTGCGAATCCGGTTCGACCGGCTGGGCACCGGGGGATGAATCCCGCGGTGATCGGACACCGGGGTGTCGCCGCCGAAGCGCCCGAGAACTCGCTGGTATCACTGGAACTGGCGGTGGAGCTGGGTGCCGATGCACTCGAACTGGATGTTCGCCGCAGCCACGACGGAGTGCTCGTCCTGATCCATGATCCGGATCTCAGGCGTACGAGCGATCGCGGCGGTGAAGTCGCCGTCCTGGAGCTGCGCGAGATTCAGACGGCCGACCTCGCCGCCGCGTCGGATCCGTCGATCCCGCGCTGGCCGGTCCGGCTCCAGATCCCGACGCTCTACCAGGTGTTCGAACGTTTTGCGGGGATTGAGATCACGGTAGACGTCAAGGACCCGGCAGCGAGCCGGGACGTCGTCGATCTGGTGGAGCAGTTCGGCCGGACCCAATTCACGACTCTGTACGTGGAACATGGAACAGATAGCTGCGCATTCCGCAAATATGCCGGTCGCAGGGCGACTTCGGTCTCTCAGGCGGTTCGCCTTGCCCTGACCCCGGAATGGCTGGCGGATGCGTCGGAACGGGAGGTGCCGGAGGTGGTACACACTCCCCTCCGGTCGGGAGAGGTGGAGCTGGTGAGCCCCTATCTCGTGCGACGGATCCACGACTCCGGGCGAACGATCCAGGTGTGGACCGTGGATGACGTCCCGACGATGGAATGGCTGGCGGAGTGCGGGGTAGACGGTATCATCACGAACGACGTGCGTCGGGCAGTGACCCAATTCGGTTCCGGAGATGCCACGGAGGAACAGACGTGAATCACGAACGGGCGCAGTTGCGCCGCCGGATCGGCGCGATCGGTCTTATGCTCGTGCTGGCAGGGGTTCCCGCATCGCTCCTGGCGCAGGACCCGGACGTGCCACGCTTTCCATTCGGAACGCCGGTCGTGTTCGTGCCGGTGCAGTCGGTGCAGCCCCTGGAGGAGGGCGGGTGGCCGGGAGGCGCGGTGGGCGAAGAGGATGCCCTGCGCGCCATGGATGCAGAGCTCGAGTTCGTGCTGGCGGAGTCACGTGGCGGGGCCGACTGGGCTCTCCCCTCCACGGTCATCCGGCGCGTGGACAGGAATCCGATACTGCGGATTGACCCCACTCGACTGGCCTACCAGGGACTGCTCGAGAAGCCCGTCAAGCGCAAGCAGATCTACGAGCCGCTGCATAGCGAGCTGCGGCTGTTGTCGGCGTTGTTCGACACACGATACGTGATCCTGCCGATCGCGCTGTTCGTCGAACTGGATCCGCCGGAACTCGAGGACGAAGACGCTGAGCCCGACTCCACTGAAGCTCCGGAAGCCGCCGCGCCAGATCCGGATGATCCGGCCGTGACCCCGGACAGATATCGGGCTCACCTGCTGCTCGCGATGATCGATATCCGGATGAGTTCCATCGTGTGGTGGGGCGAGATCGTGAGCGACCAGGGAGCTGAGGACTCTCCGGCGCTGCTGGCAAGCCTCGCTGAGAATGTTGCCGCCCAGGTGGCGCCATCGTGAGTCGGATTGCTCTGCGCGGGCGGCTGGTGACGCTCGCCCTGGCCTCGCTCGGGATTGCCTGGGGTCTGGCCGCCTGCAAGAGCGAACCGGATCTCACCCTGCCCGTACCGGAAGAGCTTCAGGGAGTGTACGGGCCGTCAGTCGATGTCGAGCTCAAGGGCAATGTCGTCGATGTTCACGTGATTCAGCCGGCCGACCAGTTGCGGCGGGGCGGCTCCGTGTGGGCGAAGGTAGGCCCGTACATCTACCTGTTCACGCCGCAGACGCAGCAGCTGTTCGACAGCTACCCGGGGCTCGGCGGCGTACAGGTGACCACGCTGGACGGGCGGGAGCGGCTGATCGCCAGGGCCATGCTGGAGAGAGGGACGCTGAACGGGGTCACCTGGAGAAAGGCGATCGGCCTCTCGGGCCGAGCCCGGCTGGAGGGCACACAGCGCCCGTCGTACATCCTCGAGTTGATCGATTACGGAGAGGATCTCGTCGAGCACGAGTACAGCACGAGATACGTTAGGGAAGACCAATGACGCACACCGTGACCCTGATCCCCGGAGATGGAATCGGGCCGGCGATCACCGCGGAGGTGGTGCGGATACTCGAGGCAGCCGGCGCCCCGGTCGAATGGGAGCGACACGAGGCCGGACTGGCGGCGGTGGAACAGGGACACGACCTGCTGCCGCAGGAGACGCTGGACTCGATCGAGCGGAACCGCTACTGCCTGAAAGGTCCGCTGACCACGCCGATCGGTGCCGGTTTCCGTTCCATCAACGTGGCGCTGCGCAAGCACTTCGACCTGTATGCGAACGTGCGGCCGGCGGAGACGATGGTGCCGGGCGGCCGATACGACGACATCGACATCGTGATCGTGCGTGAGAACACCGAAGGGCTGTACGCCGGTATCGAGCACTACATCGGGATGCGCCAGGATCCACGTGCGGTGGCCGAATCGGTGATGCTGATCACGCGCTACGGGTCGGACCGGATCTGCCGGTATGCGTTCGAGTACGCGGTCGAGCACGGGCGGAAGAAGGTCACACTGGTCCACAAGGCCAACATCCTGAAGTGCACACAGGGACTGTTTCTCGAAGTGGGTCGCGAAGTCGCGAAGAATTACGCCGATGTGATCGAGTTCGAGGACCGGATCGTGGACGCGACCGCGATGCAGCTGGTGCTCGATCCGTACCAGTTCGACGTAATCGTGACCGAGAACATGTTCGGGGACATCCTGTCGGACCTGACGGCGGGGCTCGTGGGCGGCCTGGGCTTCGCACCGGGCGTGAACATCGGCAAGGACATCACGATCTACGAGGCCGTGCACGGATCCGCGCCCGACATCGCCGGCAGGGGAATCGCCAACCCGTCGGCGCTGCTCCTGGGCGCCTGCCTGATGCTGGACCAGATGGGCCAGCGCGAAACGGCGGGGCGGATTCGAACGGCTCTGAAGTCGGTGGTCCGGGATGGACAGGTGGTCACATCAGACCTCGGAGGAACCGCCAGCACTACGGCATTTGCCGATGCGATCATCGAAGCGTTCGACGCCCAGGCGTAGACGGCTCGAAATCGGGCCGATCGGCGAAGGACCGCGCGCGATCTGTCGCAGCTGCGACGAGGACCTCCCGCAGTCGACGCTCGACGACGACGGCTGGTGTCCGCAATGTCGCTGGGCGCTCGGAAAGGCGGCGGCCCGCGGGCAGCACGCCGTCGCCGCGCTCATCACGGTCCCATTTGCCATCTGGATCGCCGTCGAGGGGACGCGCGGCTACTTTCCGTTGTACGCGTGGGCAATTCCGCTTGCGGCGGCGTATTATCTGGGCATGCGGATCGGCAGGGAAGTCGTGCGGGGCTGGGTGCGCAGCCGGCGCGGAACCTGAGATCGAGCCGTACTGACACCGGGAATCTGAGAGAACCATCCATGCGGAAACCGCTCCTCCGTGGCGCGCTGACGCTCGCGCTGATCTTCACCGGACTTACTGCAGGCCCTGCGGTCCTGGCCGCCCAGGAAGGACACGAAGAGGAAGCCGCAGCGGCTGGCCACCAGGCAGAGGCTGAGCACCAGGAGCACGCCGAGCACGTGACGCACGAGAGGAACGAGATCGCGGTGTTCGTCGGCGGGACTCGGCGACTGAAGTTTGAGGAAGACGAGACGGGCCTGACCTTCGGGCTGGAATACGCACGCCAGCTTTATCCGCGCGTCCTGGCTTCAATCTCCGCCGAGTGGGCCGGGGGAGAGATCGAGCGCGACTGGGTGGCGATGCTGAAGCTGGGGATACAGCCATTCGATAACTGGGCCCGCCCGTTCTATTTCTTCGTCGGCACCGGCATCGAGGTCGCGAATATCGACGAAGTTCTGCTGGAGGAGGACGAGCACGAGAACGGGCATGTGGCGGAGGACGAGCACGCAGTTGAGGGCGAGCACAAGGAAACCGAGGTAGACGCCCTGATGCGGCTCGGAGCCGGTTGGGCGTTTCACGTGGGCAGCTTCAGCATTATCCCAAACATCAATACCGATCTCGTGGGCGAAGACTGGGCGCTGGTCGGCGGGGTTACCCTGGGATACCGATTCTGACCGGGACGTAACGGAGCGGTCGCGTCCGGCGCTGCCTTGGCCGCGACGGCTGACAGCGTGAAGGAATCCCGCCGACGGGGCGGGGGACGGCGATGCCGCCGAATCCCGCCCCGTCGCGCGACAGGTTGGGAATTCAAGAGACATGGACAGCAAACGGACCGAGGATTGAAATGAGCTTCGAAGGCGTGGATTTCTACGACGTGGATGGACTGCTGTCCGAGGAAGAGCGGGCGGTGCGGGACATGGTGCGCGAGTGGGTGCAGGCGGAATTGATGCCCGTGATCAACGATCACTACATGGCGCACACCTTTCCGAAACAGCTGATCCCCCAGATGGGCGAATTGGGGTTCTTCGGGGCGAACCTGCCCGAGGAGTACGGGTGCGCCGGCCTGAACAACGTGGCGTACGGGCTGATCAACCAGGAGCTCGAGCGCGGAGACTCAGGACTGCGGTCGTTCGCTTCCGTGCAGGGCGCGCTCGTGATGTACCCGATCTTCGCCTTCGGATCAGAGGAGCAGCGGAAGGAATGGCTGCCGAAGCTGGCGACAGGCGAGAAGATCGGCTGCTTCGGATTGACGGAACCCGACTTCGGCTCGAACCCGGGTGGTATGCTCACCAGGGCAGTCAGGGACGGCGACGAATGGGTGCTGAACGGCGCCAAGATGTGGATCACCAACGGCTCGATGGCCGACGTGGCGATCATCTGGGCCAAGACCGGTGACATCGACGACACCAGGTCGATCCGCGGATTCATCGTCGAAACTGACCGCGACGGTTTCACGGCGAAGGACCAGGAGGGTAAGCTGTCTCTCCTGGCGTCGGACACGAGCGAGCTGGTGCTGCAGGACGTCCGTGTGCCCGACTCGAATCTTCTGCCGGAGACAGGCGGTCTGAAGAGCCCGCTGATGTGCCTCACGCAGGCGCGCTACGGGATCGCCTGGGGTGCGGTCGGGGCTGCCATGGCCTGCTTCACGGAAGCCAGGGACTACGCGAAGAACCGCGTTCAGTTCGCTGGCAAGCCGATCGCGGCGACGCAGATTCAGCAGATCCGGCTGGCCGACATGCTGACGGAGATCACCAAAGCACAGTTGCTGGTGCTGCAGCTCGGGAGGCTGAAGGACGCCGGAACGTTCACCGCCAGCCAGGTCTCAATGGCGAAGCGGAACAACGTGGACATCGCCTGCGAGTGTGCCCGCGAGGCCAGACGGCTGCTGGGCGGAAACGGAATCCTGGTCGAGTACCAGTCGATGCGTCACATGGCGAACCTCGAATCGGTGTATACCTACGAGGGAACGCATGATATTCACGGACTGATTCTCGGTCACACGATCACGGGACTGCCGGCGTACGA
>JAENXO010000090.1 GCA_016649455.1 Gemmatimonadota bacterium
ACGTGTCCCGGTGCTCGCCGAACGACGAGGCCCGCATCGACACCGTCGATCGGCTCCTCACGTGCCGGATAGATTGGCAGTACGAGTGCCTGATCGGCCGCCGACAGTTCCTGGCCGAATTCCGCCGCCATCGCCTCAGTCCTGCTGAAGAGGTGAGGCTGAAACGCGACGATCAGCCGCGCGCCCGGCCATGCCGACCTCAGTGCGGAGATCGAGGCGCGCACCTCGGTCGGGTGGTGCGCATAGTCGTCCACGATGACCACGCCGTCTCGAGAGCCGAGGACCTGGAGCCTCCGATCAACCCCCCGGAACCGGCGCAGACAGCCGCCCAGGGAATCCTCTTCTGCACCCAATCGAATTGCGGCAACGAGCGCAGCGGCAGCGTTCTGGGCGTTGTGAGCGCCGGGAGCCGCGACATCGAATGACAGGTCGATCCCGGGACCCTTCACCCGGCAGTGCTGCCCGTCAGAGGCAGCCGCGACGACTTCGACTCGATAGTCGGCCGATTCCGAGAACCCGTAGCTCAGACACGATCCGATCCGCGTCCCGAGCTCGAGGGCTCCCTCATCATCCGCGCACAGGAGAACACCCGCCCGATTCACCGCGGGAGCGGCAAACGTCAGGAACGCGGATCTCAGCTCGGTCTCTCCGCCGTAGCATTCCAGGTGCTCGGGTTCGACGGATGTCACTACGGCGAGCGACGGATCGAGCTGGAGGAATGATCGATCGTACTCGTCGGCCTCGACCACGGCCTCAGGTCCTCGTCCGATCCGCGCGTTGCCGCCCCACTCCGAAACGTGGCCACCCACGAGTACGAGCGGGTCCCTGCCGGCGGCTTCCAGAGCCAGACCCAGCATTGTCGTCACCGTCGTCTTGCCGTGCGTTCCGGCCACGGCGGCGAGTCGTCGCTCGTTTACGAGGGATCCGACGGCAGCGGCTCGTTTCAGGATCGGGATCCCGGCTTCGCGCGCCGCCGAGACAGCCGGGTGATCACCCGGGATGGCCGAGCTTTGAATCACCACGTCCGCGCCCGTGGCAGCCGACGCGTCCGTTTCAGACCTGGGCGTCAATCCGATCGCGGACAGTGACCTGACCGCTTCCGTGTCGCGATCCGACCCCGAGACCTTCCAGCCCCCGTCAATCAGCACTGCAGCCAGCGCACGCATTCCGGCTCCTGCCGCTCCGAGCAGGTGCACCCGGGAACCCACATCCGGAAGATCCGACAACCGCGGGAGCCGATCAGCCACGGGCGTCTGACTCTCCCGTCCCGATCACCCGCATCTCGAGCTCACCTTCATCGGTCAGCGCAGCGAGATCGAGCAATTCACGGGCGATCCGGTCGGCCGCGTCGGGACGTCCGCGGGCGCTCATGGCACCCGCCATCTCCAGCAGCCTGTCCTCTTCCCTCAACAGCTCGAGAACTGAATCCCAAAGATCACCACTCTGCATTGATCGCTCCTCGAGCATCACCGCCGCTCCGGCCGCCTCCAGGGCAGCCGCGTTGTGTCGCTGGTGGTCCGCCGCGGCCGCGGGGAACGGAACAAGAACCGCCGGAACGCCGGCAGCGCTCAACTCTGAACAGAACATCGCGCCCGACCGGCAGATCGCGAGGCTCACACGTGAAAGCCGGGCGCCGAGGTTGTCCACGTACGGGACCGTCAGTATCCGATCCGCCCAGGGAGTGCCGGCGACTGCCGAAGAGACAGCCGCGTGGTGGTTCGGTCCCGTGACCCACACGAGCGTCATGTCGGGCGGCCACTCCGTAGCTGCCTGGAGGTCCGCCAGTAATCTCTCGTTCAGGCCCCTGGCTCCCTGGCTCCCTCCGATCACCGCCGCGATCCGGCCGGCCGGCCAGCGGAATCCGTTCTCCGCTGCTTCCTTCACGCCGCCGGAATTCGGGGTGGCCACCGGATTGCCCCAGGCCAGTACTTCGGTGTGCGGACCGGGCGACAGATGCTCCACGGCCTCCGGATAGCCGAGGAATATCCTGTCTACCTTCGGAGCGAGTTGTCGGGTAACCAGTCCCGGGAAGGCGTTCTGCTCCTGCAGGACCGTCTTCCGACGGGACAGCAGTCCGTACAGGACCGCGGGGCCCGACGCGTAGCCGCCAGTTCCTACGACTACGTCCGGATCCAGTTCGGCGAAGATGCGCCGCATACCGTACATCACCGCGGGCGCGGACGCCGCGAGCCGCCAGTTCCTCAACAGGCGAGCGCGGCGGAAAGGCTCCATCGGGAGCAGGCGATATGGAACGCCGGCCCGCGGGAGCACCGAGGCCTCGATGCCGCGAATCGCCCCGACCAGCATGAGCTCCACGTCGGGGCGAGCGGCTCGAAGCGCGGACGCCAGGTTCAGGGCCGGATACAGGTGCCCCCCCGTTCCGCCGCCGGCGAGCAGGATCCGGGCGCTCATCGTCCGCGGCCTTTCGCCGAAGACACGTTCAGCAGAATCCCGGTGGCTCCAAGCGTGATTACGAGGTTCGTACCTCCCGCGCTGATGAACGGGAGGTTGACTCCGGTGGTGGGGAGCAGTCCGAGCGCAATGCCGATGTGAGCGAATGCCGCCAGCGCGACACCGGCAGTGATCCCGGTAGCCAGGAGACGCCCGAACAGGTCAGGTGCGGAACGGGCCACACGGAATCCCAGGTGAACCCACACGGCGAACAGGGCGATGACCGCGACCGCGCCGACGAAACCCCACTCCTCTGCAATGATCGAGAAAATGAAGTCGTTCTGCGGCTCCGGAAGAAACTGCATCTTCGTCGTGCTTCGCCCGAAACCGACTCCGGTCAAACCTCCGGAGCCGACCGCGATCAGCGACTGCTTGAGCTGGTAGCCGCCGGCGCCGGCCGCCGTCTCGGGATCGAGAAACGCCGTGAGCCGCTGCAGGCGATACTGCGCTGTCATGACCTGGGTCGCCGCCAGGACCATGACGGAAGCTCCGAGCAGAGCGAAGTGCCCGAGACGCGCCCCGGCAGCGAACAGAACCGTACCGGCGAGAACGGCGATCCACATCGCCGCCGAGAAGTGCGGTTCGAGCAGCACGAGCAGACAGACTGGCGCGAGGACGAGCAGGAACGGGAGGATTCCGTCGCGAAAATCGTGCAGCGAGTCCTGCTTCTTGACTGCCAGCGCGGCGGTCCAGATCACGACCGCGAGCTTCGCGAACTCCGACGGCTGCAGCGTGACACCCACGTCGAGCCACCGGCGGGCCCCGTTGACCGTGGGCGCGATAGCCTCGGTGCCGGGGAGCACCAGGGGAATGAGCAGCATGATGGCGATCGCGAGAATCGGCCACGCGAGTCGGCGGTACAGCCGATAGTCGAGAATGCTGGCAGCGGCCATCGCCACGCACCCGATTCCGGCCCGACTCGCCTGCTGGAACAGGTAGTAGGTGTCCGGGCGACCTGCCTGTTGGGCCACGTACGAACTCGCGCTGTACACGGACAGCAGGCCGAATCCAACCAGAACGAGGGTGGCGGCGAGCAGTCCCCGGCCCGAAGCGGACGGTGAATCGACCGCCGGACGAACCGGGAATCCGCGGAGTCCGAGGGCTCCGGCGCTCGTGGGCCGGTCCCGCTTCACGGAGCCGACTCCGCCGGCTGCAGGCCGACTACAGCCGCCTCGAACGCCCGGCCTCGCTCCATGTAGTTCGGGAACATGTCATAGCTCGAGCACGCCGGAGCCAGCAGCACCACGTCGCCAGGCTGCGCCAGGTCGGCGGCCGCCTTCACCGCGGAGTCGAGTCCGGACTCGACCAGGACCGTATCGACCGTGTCCCTCAGCTCCGACACGATCAGGGGCGCCGCCTCGCCGAACGCGATCACGGCGCGGGCACGCTGTCGGGCTGCGTCCGCCAGCGCGGCATACGGCTGTCCCTTGTGTCGACCTCCGAGCAGGAGGATCACTGGGCGGGTGAACGCATTTAGCGCGGCGACCGCCGCGGAGACGTTCGTCGCCTTCGAGTCGTTCACCCACAGAACCCCGTCACGCTCAGTGATCGGCTGCAGACGGTGTGGAAGCCCGCGGAAGCTCCGCAGTGAGGCCGACAGTGTCCGCGGCTCGACCCCGGCCTCAACCGCCGCCAGGCAGGCAGCAAGGACGTTGGACACGTTGTGCCGGCCGATCAGGGGAATATCGTCCGGGTACGCCCACCGCACGGGGGAGTCACCCTCGACCAGCCGGGCGAGCAAGCCTCCCTCCGGGTCGCTCCACGCTCCTGTCGCAACCTCGCCCTCGACCGAGAACAGGAATCGCCGTCCGGGCGCGGCGGCAGCCAATTCAAGCACGGCTGGATCGTCGGCGTTCAGCACCCAGGTCGGGTCGGCACCAGCCCTGTCAAACAGTCGTGCCTTGTCCCCGTAGTAGCTGTCGACATCCCGGTACCGATCCAGGTGGTCGGGCGAGAGGTTCAGCAGGACCCCGATCTCCGACTCGAAGGTGTCCAGGTCGGCGAGCTGGAATGAACTGAGCTCCACCACCACCCAGTCGGGCTGTCTCTCGGCCAGAGCGCATTCGGACAGCGGACGTCCTACGTTTCCGACCGCTTCGGCAGCGATACCGGACGAGGTCAGAAGGTGGGTCGTCAGATGCGTCGTCGTCGTCTTTCCGTTGGTACCGGTGATCGCGATCACCCGACTGGTCAGACTGCGGTATGCCAGCTCGACTTCGGCGATCATCCGGATTCCGGCGGCGGTCACCGCCTGGCGGACCTCTGCGAACGGACTGATCCCCGGACTCGTGACAACGAGATCCGATCCGAGGATCCGGGCCATGTCGTGATGTCCGGCCTCGGCCGCAATGCCTCTGGCCTCGAGTCGCGCGGCCGCGGCTACCTGTCCTGGTCCCGCCGCCGAGTCACTGGCATACACCTCCGCGCCACCGAAATCTGCCAGCAGGGCCGCCGCGCTGCCTGAGACTCCGAGTCCGATGACCGCCACACGGTCTCCCGGTGCGAATGCCGGCTCGCGATTCATCAACGCACCTTCATCGTCGCAAGGGCGGCGAGTGCGAAAATGATGGCGACGATGTAGAACCGGATCACGACCCGAGTCTCGGGCCAGCCCAGCTGCTCGAAATGGTGGTGCAGCGGTGCCATCCTGAACACCCGCCGACCCGTTCCTGTCCGCCAACGGGTGAACTTGAATCCTCCGGTCTGGATCATCACGGAAAGCGCTTCCGCTACGAAGATCCCACCGACGATTAGAAGCAGGAGCTCTGATTTCAGCAGAACCGCGACGGTACCGATAGCTGCGCCGAGCGCCAGCGACCCGGTATCGCCCATAAATACGGTGGCTGGGGGAGCGTTGAACCACAGGAACCCGATTGCCGCCCCGGAGACCGCCACACAGAACACAGTCAGCTCACCCGCGTCGGCGAGGTACGGCAGTCCGAGGTAGAACGAGGTGTCGATTCGCCCCATGACGTAGGCGAACACACCGAAGGTCAGCGCCGCGATGGCTGACAGACCCGCCGCCAGTCCGTCGAGCCCATCGGTCAGGTTGACGGCGTTCGCGCTTCCAGCAACCACGAGAGCCGCGAACAGCGGGAATACAACCGGCGCGAGCACCAGGTGGACATGCTTGAAGAACGGCACGAGGCGGTGTGTGACTTCGAGCGCGTCTGGAGTCGTTACGAGCAACAACATCCCGAACCCGAGCCCGAGTGCGAACTGCCACACGAGCTTGTGACGGGCAATGAGGCCGCGCGACTCGTGGCGAACGATCTTCAGCCAGTCGTCCGTGAAGCCGATCGCGCCCATCCCGAGCGTCATGCTGAGAGCCGCAACGACCGACCAGCCGTCGAACCGGGCCCACAGAACGGTCGAGACCGTCAACGACACGAGGATGATCAACCCGCCCATCGTCGGGGTCCCCTGCTTGCGAAGATGCGTCCTTGGCCCGTCGAGCCTGACCACCTGCCCCATGTTCAGCGCCCCGAGTCGACGGATGATCGGCGGTCCGGCGAAGAAGCTCAGGAGCAGTGCCGTCACCATGGCGCCCGCTGCTCGAAACGAGATGTACTGAAACAGGTTGAACAGAATGTGGCGATCCGCGAGCGGGAACAGGAAGTGAAACAGCATCAGTCCGCCGCCCCGAACTGCTCGGCGAGCCCGTCGACGACCCGCTCCAGACGCTCCCCGCGAGACGCCTTCACCAGCACCACCTCGTCTCCCGACAGATCCGACACGAGGGTCGTCACGGCATCGGACGGTCTCGCCACCGATGTGACCCGGGTGCCGTTCGCGGTCCCGGACAACGCGTCGAAGGCCTGTCGGAATTCCCCGAGTGCCACGATTCGGCTGAATCCCGCCTCAATCAGCGCCCGGGCGACGCGGTCATGTGCAGCGGCGGAATGCGAACCGAGTTCCAGCATCGAGCCGACGACCGCAGCCAGGTGGCGGTCGGGGAACGCGCTTACGCAGTAATTGATCGCGGCCTCGAATGACTCCGGATTCGCGTTATAGCAGTCGGCAACCAGCGTCAGCCGGCCCAGCTGTCGGAGTGCTCCACGCATGCCCACCGTGTGGTATGCGGCCAGGCCTTCCGCGATCGCACCGGATCCGATTCCGACTGCCTCCGCCATGGCCGCCGCGAGGACTGCGTCCCGCAAGTGGTGCTCGCCTCCAACGGGTATCTCGTATTGCAGTCCGGCGCGCTCGAACCAGGCCGACTCAGGGCCGAATCCCCAATGGTCCGGGTGCCAGTCGGCGTGAGACCCGAGTCCCGCGACGATCACGTCCGGTCGAATCTCAGTCGCTGCCGCGCCGAGAATCTCCGGCCGCTCGCCGACGACGATGCTCCCGGCAAGCTTGGCGGCTCGCACGAGTGAGAGCTTCTCGCGCAGTACCCCGGCCTCGTCACCAAAGCCCTCAAGATGCGCCGGTCCGACCGTCGTCACGAGGGCGTCGTCCGGCTCCGCGATCGACGCGAGACGCGCAATCTCTCCAGGAGCGTTGCTGCCCATCTCGAGCACCCAGTATTCGGTGTCGGGCGGTGCGTCGAGAATCGTGAGCGGGAGGCCGATCTGATTGTTGAAATTCCCCGAAGTCGCATGCGTGGACCGCTCGGCACCGAGCACACCGGCCAGCATTTCCTTTACTGTCGTCTTGCCGCTGCTTCCAGTCACGCCGATCACACGTGCGGCACAGCGACGACGGTAGTGGCGAGCAAGATCGCCGAGTGCCCGGGTCGTATCGGGCACCGCAAAACACTCGAGGTCCAGATCCGGCAGCGCGTGACCTTCCTCGATCACGGCGCCCACGGCGCCCTTTCTGGCGGCCTGGGAGAGAAACTCGTGACCGTCGAACCGCTCGCCTCGCAGGGCGACGAACAGCGCTCCACTGAGCAGCTGCCGCGTGTCTGTAGAAACTGAATTGAATCGAATCCGGCTGGGCGAGGGAGCAAGGCGGAGCGCCCGGCGGACTTCGTGTCCCTCGAACCGCGCGCTCACTGGCCTCCCCCTGTCGCCATGAGCAGCGATTTCACGATCTCCGCTTCGTCGAACGGCTGACGCTCGCCGTCTATCTCCTGGTAGCTCTCATGTCCCTTTCCGGCGAGCAGGATAGCATCGCCTTCTGTCGCGACGCTCAGGGCCCGCGTAATCGCCGACTGCCGGTCGACGATCGCTTCCCAGTCTCCTGGCTCCAGGTCGGAGACCGTGTCGCGGATGATCGACTCTGGATCTTCCGTCCGTGGATTGTCGGAGGTGATCAGGGCGAGGTCCGATCCACTCACTCCGATGCGCCCCATCAGGGTCCGCTTGCCGGGGTCCCGATCGCCACCGCAGCCGAACACCACGATCAATCGACCGGGTACGGAGGGCCTGAGAGCCTCGAGCGCCCGCTCCAGCGCGTCGGGAGTGTGTGCATAGTCCCGGACTATGAGAACCGGCTGCGTCGCGAGTGTCTCCATTCGGCCGGGAATCTGCGGAGCTGCGCTCAGTTCCCCGGCGATCGCCTCCGTATCGAGCCCGGCGGCCCAGGCCGCGGCGGCCGCCGCGAGGGCGTTGGCGACGTTGAACATGCCCATAAGCGGCAATCGGACCCCGGCCCGACCATCGGGCGTGACAAGCTTCCATTCGCTGCCGGTGGCCTCGACGCGAAGGTCCTCGGCCCTGATGTCAGCATCGAGTCTCGTGCCGTAGCGGATCACACGGGCGCCGCCGAAGTCGGCTTCACTCCACGCCGGCTCGTCCGCGTTCACCACGCAGATGCCGCCAGGTTTCAACAGGTGCGCCAGCCGGAGCTTCGCTGTCCGGTAGGCATCCATATCGGGGTGATAGTCGAGGTGATCCCGTGTCAGGTTGGTAAACACCGCGAACGAAAACGCAATTGCGTCTGCCCTGTGCTGGTCGAGCGCGTGGGACGAGACCTCCATCGCGACAAACCGCGTGCCGTCGGCCGCGAGCTCGGCGAACGTCGCGGCGAGTTCAAGCGGATCCGGCGTCGTGAGATGACCCCCGGTCGAGGTTCCGTCGGACCTGATCACCCCGAGCGTTCCCAGCGCGGCCGCAGGAGTTCGGGCCGACAGGAGGTGTCGCAACAGAAGGGCTGTCGTGGTCTTTCCGTTCGTACCCGTAA
>JAENXO010000167.1 GCA_016649455.1 Gemmatimonadota bacterium
ACCGCCCGGCGGCGGCAGGTCCACCGCGGGGATCGGATCGCCCGCGGGCCGGCCCATCAGCGCGTTGAGCCGTGCCGCCGTGGCCACCCGCTCCTGCTCCATCCCCGCGAGATCCGCCGTCGTCCGGCCGACCGCAACCTGGGCCTGGAGCACGTCTTGCTGCACTCCCGCGCCCGAGGCGTACCGGGTCTCGGCGACCTCCAGGAAATCCCTGAGCATGGACCGCGTATCGGCCGTGATGGCGATCGCCCGGTCCAGATACGCGAGGCGGGCGTGCACGGCCTGCGTGCGGGCGACGACCTGCGCCTCGACTTCGGCGGCGTCCAGCTGCGCGGCCCGCGCGGCGTGCTCCCGGCCCTCCTCGGAGAACCCCTGGTTCCCCGGCCACGGAAACGCCTGCTTGAGGCCGATGACGTTCATCGTCATGCGCTCGTCGGTGCCGAAGCCGTCGAACGGCCGGTTGAGCAGGCCGAGCTCGAGCACCGGGTCGGGCAACGCGCCGGCGGGCGACACCCGCTCCTGCTCCGCCTCCGCCCGCAGACGGGACGCCTGCACGGCCGGGTTCGCGGCGCGAGCCGCGGCGACCGCGTCGACCATCCGGAGCGTGTCGGACTGCACGGCGGGCCCGGTCTGCGCCCGCAACGGCGCCGGAGCCGTCGCCAGGACCAGCCAGAGCACTCCGGTCGCAATGGAACTGAGAATATGTCGTAACACGGGGACCCCTCCCCTGAGCGTGATGCATCCACCGGTCCGGGGTCACGCCTGCGCGAACCCGGAACCCGGCTATCGAACTGTCAGATTGGGGTCAGGCTCGAGGGGGTCGATCGGGAAGGGAGAGGTCAGACAGGTGAGGCGCCCACGGCGTGGCGGTGGCGGGCGCGGCCCGCACGACCGGTGCTGCGGCCAGCGTCGCCGACAGCGGGGTGACGACCGTGCCGGAGCACATCATGCCCATCGAGCACGACATCGGCTCCGGGGAGTCGTCGTCCGAGTCAGGAGCCTGCGATATGCCGGACATCTGCATATCCGCCTGCATCGCGGCGTGATCGTGATCCATTACGTGCCCGACGGACTCGTGGTGTTCCGAATCCTCTCCGGCGCACGGCATCCCGGGCCCCGCCGCGAGCAGCGGGGTGAGGATCGCCAGCAACATCAAGCCGGCAAACGGATTTCGGCGCGCGCGAATCACGGGCTCGCGGATTCTCCAGTTGAAGCTGTCGTTTCGCCTCGGAGCGCCGCCCGACAGGGCCGGGGGGCGTTGCTCAAGGCTACGGTACTCTGGTAACGGAAGGCAAGTTCCGGACCGGTTCTAGACGATTTCGAAATTCAACATCATTCCCGCGTCTTCGTGTTCGAGATTGTGGCAGTGGAGGAGATACAGGCCACGATACTCTTCAAATCGCACGAGGACGTCCACGGACTCAAAGGGCAGCAGCAGCACCGTGTCCTTGAGCCCGGCCTCCCACGGAAACACCTGCCCCCGCCCCCCGTTCCTCGACAAGACGCGGAACTGACCGGCGTGCATGTGCACCGGGTGCGGCATCGGGCTCTCGTTGATGAACCGCCAGATCTCCGTATCGCCGAGCGCGAGTCTGTGGTCGACGCGTTCCATGCCGAACGACCTGCCGTTGATCAGGTGGCTCATCATGTGGCTCGAGAACCGGAACTCCTGCACGGGAGCGCCGGCCTGAGGGGGAGCCGGCGGTAGCGATGCGAGGGATACGGGCATGGAGCCTTGTCCGACCTCACTGTCCCGGACCACGAACTCCATCAGATCCATCGCCTGTCCCTGGCCAGAGCTGGATCCCATACCCATCCCCATGCCACCGGAGATCTGGAATTCTCTGGATCGCAGAACGATCCGATCTCCCGGCTCCTTGCCCGAAAAGTCCACGAGCACATCCACGCGCTCGGCCGGCCCGAGGAAGATGGAGTCGAGCGTCCTGGCACTCTCCAGCAAGCCGCCGTCGGTCCCCACGAGTACCAGCGGACTTCCGTCGCTGAGCGCGAGATCGAAGATCCGGGCATTCGATCCGTTGAGGACCCTGAACCGGTAGAGATCCCTGTTCACGACCTGGTACGGGAACGGCGCTCCATTCACGAACGGGACGTTGCCGAGGTAGCCCTCCATCAGATCGAAGCCGGACGGTGCGTAGACGAGCTGGCCTGCACCGTCCAGCCGCTTGTCCTGGAACACCAGCGGAATCTCGCGGGCGCCCGATGGAAGTCCCAGCGAATCGTTCTCGGGGTCGTCCACTATGAAGAATCCGGCAAGCCCCATGTATGCCTGCGGACCGGTGCGACCGTGCGGGTGTGGATGATACCAGTACGTCCCGGCGCGGCTCCGTATGCTGAAGTCGTACGCGTAGGACTCACCACTCTCGACCGCCAGGCGCGGATGTCCATCGGCAAGCTGGGGAACGTCGAGGCCATGCCAGTGGACGATCGTCTCCTCTCCGAGCCCGTTCTCGAGCACTACCCGAACGCGGTCACCTGATCTTGCCCGCAACGTAGGACCGGGCAGCGAGTTCCTGAATGTCCACGCATGGAGCGATGACCCGTCATCCAACGAAACGGTCGTGGGTCGCGCCGTGAGAGTGAGTCCATCCGGGGTAATCGTCTCCGGCACGGGCAACCGGAGTCGGCCTTGAAGGACAGGATCCACGGGGGTGCCCGTGGGAGGCGCGGGACCCTCCGGAGTTCCAGGCGGTGTACCGGGATCGCCGGGCGCGAAAGGATCATCCGACCCACTGCACGCCAGACTCCACAGGCCCGGAGCGACGGCCCACAGGCCGGCGGCACCGTTTACGGCACGCACGAATACCCGTCGTTTCAATGACCCACCCGAAGGAATGACCTGGCCAACTTCGACTTCCCGGCGGCGCGTTCGAAGGACGACGGGAGTGCCTCGGACGTCACATCGAGCAACTCACGCCCGTCCCCCACTACCCGCTCATCCCCAGGTACCAGCCCCCGAAGTAGGGGATCAGCCAGATCAGCCACACGACCAGGCTGTAGCGATGGAAGTCGCGGCGCTGCTCCTCGCTGCCGGAGCGGGACACCCAGGTGGCCCAGATCGCGTGCGCCAGCATCAGCCACAACGAGATCTGCCCGGTGAGTGTGTGCGGCTCGCGCAGATCGAACGGGCCCTCGGCCAACATGTGCATGTGGAGGGTGCCGGCCAGATCGAAGGCAAATCCGATCCAGAAAGTGACGACGTGCCACGGCTTGAGGTACCGGGCGATCCGCTCGGACCATACCCCAACGGTATAGAAGACGAGGGCGAGCGTGATCAGGCCAGCGGAGGCGATTATGAGGAGATTCATGTCGGGGAACCTATCGTCGCAGACGGAGCCAGTCAGGTGGGCAGGTCATGCGGCCCGTATTCTGGCAGCGGCTCGGAGCCGCCATCGACGGTTCCGCGGAACCGTGGTTCGCAGTCTAATCGCGTACCGGCTCGTACCTCAGCCCCCGCCACACCCGCAGTGTCCCGTGCTCGACGTCGGTGGCCACCGTGCGCCCGCCGATCGCCACGTGCACGCTGTCCGGCACCGGCTGATCGGATCGAATCGAGGCGTGCCGCTTGCCGTCGATGATCCACTCAACCGTGCCGTCCGGATGCACCTGAAGGATGTGCAGACGCCACTCGTCGATCCGGTCCGGTTCGGGGAAGGGAGCGTGCAGAGGCGGTGCCATCAGAAGCGCCGTGGAGGATCGATTCGCGCCTTCCGAGATCAGCTGGATCCAGCCTGCCCGCTCCTCCAGGAAACGCTCCCCGGTGGCTGGCTGGCGCAGCGTGCGTCCCGATACGTCGAGGTCCCAAGTCTGGAATTGGGCCCCGGTCAGCGGCACCCGCCCCCATACCTCGACAGTGAGTCCATCAGCGGTCGAGAAGCGGGAGTTCGTGAGAGCGCCGCTCGAGCCGGTCTCATCACCCCGGTTGTTGAACACGCCGCCGCCCTCCGGGCCGCCGTCCATGCGGACCGTCGGTTCGGGAGTCCCGAATGTCTGCCAGGTCACGTCCTGCAGCCCCCTGTCCCACCGTTCCTCGAACAGGAGCTCGACGTCGCTCGTCTGGAGGGGGCGCGACTCGAGGACCAGCGTATCGGCCCGCCAGCCACCGACGTCAGCCACGACTCGGATCGTTCCCGTATCCGTCACAGCGAGCTGTCTGTTCTCGTGAATCGCGGCGCGGGACGGATCGAGGACGCGCCACTCCAAGCCCGCGGCGTCCGGGTGGACGGGTGCTCCGTCGGCATCGAGGACCTCTACGTCCAGAAGGCTGTGCTCACCCGGACTCAGAATGCCGTCGGGCCCGGCCGCCGAGGCCTGCACGGACTCGATCCACGGTTCGGAGCCTCTCGGACCCAGGCGCTGCCGCAGCCTGATGAAATCGAGGCCGTTCGTGACCTGGCGAGGTCTGGTCGATCCGTCGGCGCGGGCGACCCAGATGTCGTTCCCGTCCGGGGTCATCATCACCCAGGCGACCTCGTCGGCCGAAATCCAGATCGGCTCTCTTTCGGGCCAATCCGAATCGGCGACGGCAACTACGTTACCGGACTCGAGTTCCAGTACATGAATGTCGGCCGCTTCGATCTCGCCTTTCCGATACACGAGCCGTGTGCCGTCTGGCGACCAGGAAACGTTGGTTTCCCGGGCATCATCGTCCGTAAGTGCAGTAATCCGTGAACCGTCCACCGAGACCAGGTAGATGTCGGTCCGGGTTTCGTTGTGGCCGCCGCCCTCACGGAAAGCCTCGAACACGATCCAGTCGCCGCGCGGCGACCACGCACGGTTCCATCCACCGGCTACACGACGATCCAACAGCGGCCGCACGGTCTCCGATTCCACGTCGAACAGGAACAGGCGATTATCGTATTCCCCGCCTTCGTCAAGCAGGCCCGAGCTGAACAGCAACACACGACTGTCGGGTGACCAGCTGTGAACGTGATCGTCAGGGATCCGCCCGTCGCGGTTCGGAACCGAAGCGACGAGCTCGCCCGTGCGTACATCAACAATTTCAATGTCGTGGCCATTCCGAGTCGGGACCCGTACCGCCTCCAGCCGGCCGTCGGGCGACTGGAGCTCCAGCCTCTCCAGGTCACTTTCCGATCCAGGCAGGATCGTAGCCTCAACCGGGCTCTCGCCGGCGAACTCCAACGTGATGTGCCGCGTTCCCCCGGACACTCTCAGGTCCGCCCGGACATGCACGGAAGGCTCATCGACCGGAGCGCCCGCGCCCGGCGTACCGCTGCTTCCGATCGACGACCAGCCCGTCCAGCGCAGGCCGAAGAGCAAGATCGCCGCCGTCACCGTTACCAGGAGAGCTGCCCGAAGGAGGAAACCGACCGGGCCGGTCGGTGGCTCAGATCTGGGACGTCGTCGGTCGATCGGAGGATCGGGCTTCAGCCCTGGCCGTTGGACTCCGGGCACGGTGGCGGCGTCTTCCGGATGATGCAGCACCAACTCCCGTGCCCGCTCCGCGATCTCGGTGATGTCGCCGGACGGGACGTCCTCCAGCTCTTCATGCAGCAGGACCCGGTACGCCTCGTACTCGCGAACCGCCTCGCCGGGACGGGCGGCGGCGGTCAGGGCCTCGAGCAGCAGCGCGTGGATGGAGTCGTCGAGCGGGAAGGTGTCGGCGGCCCGGCGAGCGTACTGCACCGCCCGCTCGGGGTCACCGCGGACGAGAGCGGTGCGGGCGCTCTCGCGCAGTGCCTGCCTGTACCCTACCTGGAGCCGCTCACGTACGGACTCGATCCAGTGCGCCAACTCCCGGCTCTTGCCGGGGTTGTATCCCTGCAGGAACGGCCCCGTGTACAGCTCCACGGCATCCTCGAATCGGTCCTCCACCAGCGCCCGCTCAAATTGCTGTGCGTCGAGGGGGCAGCAGTCCGGGGCGAGGCGAACGAGTTCTCCGTCTGACTCGAGGATTCCCTCGCCACCCGACTGCGCGAGGTAATACAGCGCCTGGCGCAGGGAACGGCGGGCCTGGGAAGATGGGACGGCCGGCCAGAACAGTGCGGCCAGGTGTTCGCGGGTCGCGGAACGATTCGGGCGCTCGGCCAGATAGGCAGCGAGCACAAGCGTCTTGGAGCCGCGGAGCAGCGGCTCACCGG
>JAENXO010000135.1 GCA_016649455.1 Gemmatimonadota bacterium
GAAGGCTGTAGCGATCGGCGATTTCGACGGCGATGGAATCGACGACGCGGCCGTCACCAGCTGGAATTCCCACGACGTCCTTGTTCTGTTCGGCGGGTCCGACGAAATCAGGACAGCCCGGGTGCCCGGCGGCGAAAACCCGTGGGGCGTGACGGCGGCCGATCTGACCGGGGATGGCGCGGCGGAACTGCTGGTTCTGGACAACAGCGGAGATGCGCTCCGCGTCTACACCGCCGGCGCGGTGGACTGAGCGTACCGGGACCGTGAGACGCTCCGACCGTACTCCGTGGTGGTCCGGGCTGCTCGTGTTCGTGGTCGCGCTCGCGATCCGGTTGTTCTTCCTCACCCTTATTCCTCGAGACGCGCTGCAGCCGAGCACCGACTGGGAGCTCGATTCGATCGCTATGTCGCTGGCGACGACGGGGGAGTTCGCCAACCCGTACGTCGTTCCGACCGGGCCCACGGCGCACCTCCCTCCGATCCCACCCGCCATCCTCGCCCTGATCTACAAAGTGTTCGGGATCACGATTACGGCGGGCATCGCCGGGTGGCTGTTCAGGATGCTGGCCCAGTCCGCCATCTGGGGCCTGCTTCCGTGGATCTGCGTAAGGGTCGGAGTCGGGTGGAAGGCGGGCTTCGCGGGAGGTCTCGCAGGAGCGCTGTTTCCGCAGTGGCTCGCGCACGGCGAAGCACTGGCCGCAGTGCTGTTGGGATTGCTCGTGGTAGCTGTAGTCAAGCGCTGGGAGTCGATTCCCCGGTCTGCCGGATCTTTGCTCCTCGGCCTGGCCTTCGGGATCTCCTTCCACGTCCAGCCGGTGTTTCTCCTCGTTCTCATCGGCTATCTCGGGTTCGAGTTGTACTGGCGGTCGGATCGCGGGAAGTGGCGTTCCACGGCCCTGGTCGCGATCGCAGCGCTGGTAGCCTGCATCCCGTGGGGGGTGAGGAACTACCGGGCGTTCGATGCCGTGTTCTTCGTGCGCAGCAACTTCGGGCTCGAATTGAGAATGGGGAATCACGATGGGGCGGAGGCCTCGATCGACCACCCGCACTTTCAGAACGAGCCTCCGCACCCGCGTACTCACCCGGAAGATGCGCTCAAGGTGAGGGAGTGGGGCGAGGTGCCCTACATGCGCGAATCGGGGCGCGAGGCCCGCGCGTGGATCGCTTCGAACCCGGGCGAATTCTCTCGGTTGACGGCGGAACGGATCGGGTACTTCTGGCTCGGTCCCCTGGACCGGCCGGGCATCGCACTCCTGTTTGCGATCCTCACCGGGTTCGCTCTCATCGGCGCGGTACGAGTCATCCGGGTCCTGCCGCCCTCTCAGACCGCGGCTCTGATGATCCCGCTCCTCTTGTATCCGCTGGTCTACTACCTCGTTCCGTGGCAGCACCGCTACCGATTCCCGATCGAGTGGATCCTGTTCCTGCTCGCGGGCTATGCGGTGTTGGGCCTGGTCAGTCCCGACGGCGCTCCCGGTCGTATTCGGGCTCCGGCGGCTCCGGCCAGGGTGAGCCCGGATCGGGCTTCGGATTCGATTTCAGGGCCAGGCCCAGCCGATCGCTCACGGCTTTCCGGTCGTGACCGCCGGACTTCGGCGGCTCCGCCCACCGGTTGAACTCGCCTCTGCTCAGGGCCTGTCGGAGCGCCCACTTCGTCCGACCCTGCCCGGTCTGGCTGGACGCGGCGGGGGTAGCCACGTGCTTGGCGCCATGGATCATCACGACCCGGTCACATCCCCGCTCCCAGGCCGTCTCGACGACCTCGCGGCTGAGCCAGAGCGCGGTTTCCGTCGAGTAGCCATGCAGGTCCAGCTGCACCTCCCGACCGTTCTTCCGCTGACTGATGACGGCCTTTGCGGCGCTCACGACTCCTTCTCTCCGGCCTCGTCGGATTCCGGCTCGGGCAGCGGAAGTGCCACCTCTTCATCCCAGATGTACTTTCCGAACCACTGCCAGTTGTGCCACACGCCCGCGAGTCGCTCTTTCGGCTTCGAGATTCCGTGTCCAAAGTCCTTGTACACGATCAGCTTCGTCTCCACCCCGACGTCCTGCAGGCCCTGGTACAACTCGAAAGCATTTGGAATCGGCACCCGCTGGTCGTTCTCCCCGTGCTGGATCAGCGTCGGCGTCGATGCGTCGAGGATGTAGGTCATCGGGGAGGTCTTCGCGTACACCTCCGGATCGTCCCACGGCGTCCCCTTGAGGTACTGCCGGGTGAACGGGTGGATGTCCGTATTCACGTAGTACGTCATCCAGTTCGAGATCCCGGCCCCGACGGAGATCGCGGCGAACCGATCGGTCGTCGTGGTAAGAAACGCCGAGATGTAGCCGCCCTGGCTCCAGCCCATTGCACCCATGCGTTCCTCGTCCACGATTCCCTGTTCCACCAGATGGTCCACGCCAGACATCACGTCCCACGCGTCGCCAACGCCGAGGTTGCGCACGTTCAGTGACCGGAAGGCCTCGCCGTAGCCGGCCGAGCCGCGGTAGTTCGGCCTCAGTACCAGGGCCCCCTTGGCCAGCCACTGCGTGACCGGATACACGTAGCCCAGCACGGGCATGGGATAGTCGGTCCCGGTCGGCCCCCCGTGAATCACAACGAGGAGTGGATACTTCCGGGACGGGTCGAAGTCCGCCGGCTTGTGAAGGACGCCTTCGATCTCCGTACCGTCTTCGCTTTCCCAGCGGATCACCTCGCTCGTGCCGACCTCCCAGCCGTCCAGCTGAGTGGAGAAGTCCGTGATCTGCACGGGAGCGTAACTGGAGACGTCTGTGAGGTAGAGTTCGGGCAGAGTCGTTGCACTCGACGCGTTCACGACCATTCTGCGTTCGTCCGCCGAGAAGTCGAGACTCCATATCTGCGCGGGTACGGCGGCGAATTCGCGATAACTGCCGTTCTCCGGGTTCACCTTGAAGATCCGACGATCGGTTCCCTGCCACGCGACGACGAAGATCCCCTCGTCCGTCCACCAGTAGCTCCACAGGTTCTCGTCGAGTTCCGCTGCGAGCGGGACCGGATCCCCCGCTCCCGTCGCCCGGATCTTCCACAGTCGCGAGTTGAGGTAGTAGTCGGAGGTCGTGTCGGCGCCGGCGGAGGAATACAGGAGCCATTCTCCATCCGGCGACCACTCGAAGCTGCCTTCCTCTCCTGGACCCGTAAGCACTGGAGTGATCGTCCCCGACTCGACGTCGAGCACCGAAAGGTCACCGCGAGAGTTGATCGTGCCGTCGGCCTGGTGCCCGA
The DNA here is from genome assembly GCA_016649455.1 of Gemmatimonadota bacterium. Taxonomy (GTDB): domain Bacteria; phylum Gemmatimonadota; class Gemmatimonadetes; order Palauibacterales; family Palauibacteraceae; genus Carthagonibacter. The sequence goes on from JAENXO010000135.1 coordinate 3,245, forward strand.
ACCCGATCCGGCTGCCGTCGGGAGACCATTCGAAGCCGTTCACCGTGAATTCCTGTCCTTCGGTGAGTCTCTCCGGGTCCGAGGCCGAGTCTGCCACGACGTCCACCACCCACAGGTGAGTCCGCCCCTTGTCGTCATCCTCCACTGACCACGCCCCGTATTCCTCCTCGAGCTTCTTCTCCAGCGAGTCGGCAGGATCGGAGGCGGTGAACGCGATTCGGTTGCCGTCGGGCGACCAGCGGAAGCTGTTCACGCCTTCCTCGTGACTCGTCAGCGCCAGCGCCTCGCCGCCGTCGGCACGAATCAGGTGGACCTGCTGCTTCTCGTCCCGGTTGGACAGAAAGGCGATCCACTTTCCGTCCGGGGACCAGCGCGGTGACTGGCTCGTGCCTTTGGGGGAACGTGTGAGCCGGATCGCCTCGCGTCCCTGGCGCCACAACCAGATTTCCTCGTCGTACCTGTTCTCCTCCCAGTTCGCCGACCTGACCACGTAGGCCACCGCGTTTCCGTCGGGGGACAGATCGAAGCCGCCCAGGTACTCGAGACTCAGCACGTCCACGAAGCTCGGCCCCGGAATCGTTGCCTCGGCCGTCTGCGCGGAAGCGGAGCCGGTCGCGAACAGGACGAAGGTCAACCCGGCGATCGTTGCGGCGAGGACCTGGCGTGGAGCGCGGCGGACGTCTGGCATGATCTGGACTCGCTTCCGACAGATGAACGATTGTGCGAAGTTGTGGCGAAGATGGGCACCGGAATCGTCCGGGGCCAGCACGAGGCGGTTCAGATTCCGGAACCCGGGAGAGTGTTGACGTGTCGACTGAATCCGCGACGGAAGTCTACGAGCTCCCACTCTCGCTGATGGAAGCGGACATCGACGAGCTCGACCACGTGAACAACACCGTGTATCTGCGCTGGGTGCAGGAGGTGGCCGTTGCCCACTGGCGGCATGCTGCAACCGAGACACAGCAGGCGGAGATCGTGTGGGTGGTACTCCGACACGAGATCGACTACAAGCGACCGGCCAGGCTCGGCGATGTCGTGAAAGCCCGGACCTGGGTCGGTACCGCCTCGACACACGCGTTCGATCGCCATACGGAGATCGTCCGCGACGCTGACGGCAGGCTGCTGGCCCGGGCGCGGACCGTCTGGTGTCCGATCGACCTGGAGACGGGCCGGCCGATGAAGGTAGACGATGATGTTCGTCGACGCTTTTCCGTTCCGGGAGCGCCCGGCACTACCCCCTGACAGAGTAGAATCGATGTCGAAACCAGCATTTGATGAGTACGCCGAGAAGTACGACGCCTGGTTCCTGGAGAATCGTGCGATCCTCGAATCCGAGGTGCTGCTTCTACGGCGATTTCTTCACAATCCGGGCGACACAGTCAGCGTGGGCTGCGGCACCGGCCTGTTCGAGCTGATCCTGCGCGAGGAGCACGGGATCAACATCCGCTACGGAGTCGAGCCATCGGACGACATGCGCGGAGTGGCCGTGAAGCGCGGGCTGATGGTCGAGAGCGGATCGGCGGAGGCGCTGCCATACCTTGATGGGAATTTCGACACGGCCCTGCTGAACGGGATTCCCGGCTACGTGGCCGACCTCGAACGAGCGTTCGCTGAAGCGTACCGGGTCCTGAAGCCTGGCGGCTCCATCGTCGTTGCCGACGTTCCGGCAGAGAGTTCGTTCGGGCTCCTGTACCAGTTCGCCGCAACGAAAGGTTCGTGGGACGACCCGGCGCTGCAGGGCCTCGCTCCCGCCCTGCCGTATCCGGTCGAGCTGGCGGCGGCGGCGCGCTGGCGCACGACGGCGGAAAAGGCCGAGCTTCTGCAACGTGTCGGATTCACAGGTCTCGAGTACGCTCAGACGCTGACGGTCCACGCACGATTCGCCAACGATGCTGTCGAACAGCCGGTCGACGGATTCGACAGCGGCGACTACGTGGCAATCCGGGCCCGAAAGGTGTAGCAGGACACTCGGAATCGGGTAAGACGGCAACAGGGAGGGGAGTTCGATGCGAACGTTCATGGAGTCGATCGAGGCCGAGTACCGGCGGTACCGGTCGACGGCCGAATCAGCGATGTATCAACTGTCTGACGAGGAGCTCGTCACAGTCCCGGAAGGCACTGCGAGCAGCGTGGCAACCATCGCCTGGCACATCGGCGGGAATCTCCGGTCCCGGTTTACGGACTTCCTGACGACCGATGGGGAGAAGCCGTGGCGGGACAGGGAATCGGAGTTCGAGGCGCGCACTCCGACCCGGGACGAGCTTCTGGCAGTCTGGAGTGAAGGCTGGGACGTCCTGCAGGATTCGCTGAGCAGTCTGGTCGATGCCAACCTCGTCGACACGGTGATAATCCGGGGCGAGGAACTGTCCGTCATCCAGGCCCTGCATCGCTCCCTCGCGCACACCACGTACCACGTGGGCCAGATCGTCCACCGGGCGAAGGAGTTACGGGGCGAGGAGTGGACGTACCTGAGCATCCCGCCCGATCCCCGGAGGTGAGCCTGTGACGAAGAGCGGGGGACACCGGGGTGGAGGCCTCGTGTACTCGACCGACGTCGGCCGTTCCTGCCCGCGCTGCCGCAGGGCGCTGGACGAATGCCGGTGCGAGCAGCGCCTGGCCGGCAAGCGGCCGGCTGGAGACGGAACCGTCCGCGTCGGCCGAGAGACGAAGGGCCGGAAGGGTAAGGGCGTCACGGTGATTGCGGGTATTCCGCTGGGCGAGGACGAACTGGCTCAACTGGCAACACGGCTCAAGAAACGCTGCGGGTCGGGCGGCACGGTGCGAAACGGCGTGATCGAGATCCAGGGCGACCACCGGGACCTCCTGGTCGCGGAGTTGAACGCTCTCGGCTACCGGGCGAAACGGGCCGGCGGATGACGGGCGTGGCACCATGATCGAGCCGCTGAACGCGGTCGTGTTCTATCTCGTGTTCCTGTTCTCGACGGTGCTGCACGAGGCAGCCCACGCCTGGACCGCCATGCGGGGCGGTGACCCCACCGCGTACCACGGAGGCCAGGTCAGCCTGGACCCGCGGCCACACATGCGGCGGGAACCGTTCGGCATGATCATGCTGCCGCTGATTTCGCTTGCTGCCTCGGGCTGGATCTTCGGGTACGCGAGCGCCCCGTACGATCCCCGGTGGGCGGAACAGCACCCGAAGCGGGCCGCGCTGATGTCGCTGGCCGGCCCGGCCTCGAACCTGCTGCTCGTCCTCGCGGCATGGATCGTCATCCGGGGAGGGACCGCGTTCGGCTGGTTCGCGGCACCCATGTCGATCGGCTTCGACCGCATCGTGGAGGCGCCGGGAGGCGGACTCCTCGGCGTCCTGGCCCTCGTGCTCAGCGTGATCTTCTCCCTGAACCTGCTGCTCGCGGTGTTCAACCTGATCCCCTTTCCGCCGCTGGACGGAAGCGGGGTTCTGCCCGTCGTGCTTCCCGGACGCGCGATGAACGCATATCGATCACTGCTCTCTGGCAGGCCCGGACTCGCCTGGATCGGGATCATCGGAGCCTGGATGATCTTCGACCGGGTATTTCCCCCGATCTGGCTCGCCGCAGTAAACCTGCTGTATCCGGGCACTGGATACGGCTGAACCGACACCATCCCATGGAGGAAGACATGCCCATCAGTGCCTCTTTGCTGCCGGAATTCGACCACGAGATGGCCAACACCAGGCGTACGCTGGAGCGGGTCCCTGACTCGGCATTCGACTGGAAGCCGCACGAGAAATCTCTCTCGATGCAGGACCTCGCATCGCACCTCGCGAACCTGCCGAGCTGGGTCTCGGTGACGGTCGAACACGACAGCATCGACATGGCCCCGCC
>JAENXO010000571.1 GCA_016649455.1 Gemmatimonadota bacterium
CCTGCAAGTCTTCTCGGGCCCTGTGCACGCGCATCTTCAAGGCGGGAACCGAAACGCCGAGCAGTTCTTCCATTTCCTGGTACGACAGTCCTTCCACATGCTTCATCACGAACGCCTCACGCTGATCCGCCGGCAGCCGGTGAAGGGCCGAATCCATCCGGGATCTCAAGTCCCGTCGCTCCAGCGCCCGCTCGGGGTCGCCGGCTTCGCCAGCCAGGCCGGGAACGTCGTCGATCGTAACCCCATCGCTCCTGCGGGACTTGAGATGGTCCTTGCAGGCGTTCGCGGTGATCCTGAACATCCAGGCGCCGACATGGTCCGGATTCTGGCACTTGGCCAGGTTCCGGTAGGACTTGATGAAAGCCAGCTGAACGATGTCCTCGGCCTCGTCAGGACTTCCAGCCATTCGTTCCGCGTGACGGTACAGCAGGTCCTGGTAGCGTCGAACGAGCTCCGCATACGCTTCCTCTGAGCCGTCGAGGGCGCTTTTCACGAGTTCGGCGTCGGTCCGCTGCCGTGCCTGCGCCGCTCTCATCGTCCTCCTTCGGTAAGACGGCCGGATCCGTCCCGGCGTCACATGCCCGACGGGGCCCTCCACAAAATGACGCGTTCAAGCCACGAAAAGTAACCCGGCGTCGGAACCGGCCGAGCATTCCCGTCCGCCGGAACAATGACTCAGGAAGGCGAGGTGTGCCAGACCGGGTGACAGCCCCGACGACGTGGTTGTATCTTGGCCGCCATGCAGACTACGCGAGAACTTCCGACACCGGCGCTGCTGCTGGATCTCGACGTGCTCGAGGGAAACCTCAGGCGAATGGCGGCCCGGTGCACGGAACTGGGGGTCCGGCTGCGGCCGCACGTCAAGACACACAAGTGCATCGAGATCGCGCTCGGCCAGCGGGAGCTCGGAGCGGCGGGAATCACGGTGAGCACGTTGCACGAGGCGCGAGTGTTCGCCGAGGCCGGATTCGACGACATCACCTGGGCGTTTCCCCTCATCCTGTCTCGAATTCCCGAGGCGGTCGAGCTCGCGGATCGTGTCCGACTCGGGGTCACGGTCGACTCGCTGGAGGCGGTCGAGGCGCTTGCCGCCACCGGCGCCCCGTTTCACGTGTGGCTCAAGGTCGACTGCGGCTATCATCGTGCTGGAGTGTCACCCGACTCGAGCGAGGCCGTGGACATCCCGGCCCGAATCATGGAGTCCGGGACGCTCGAGTTCGCGGGACTGCTGTCTCACTCCGGAAATGCTTACGCCGGCCGGTCGCCCGGGCACATCGCCCGGATCGCCCATACCGAGCGGGACGTCCTGAACCACCTGAGCGTCCGGCTCGAGGAACGCGGGATTCGCGTTCCTGATCGCAGTGCCGGCTCGACTCCATCCATGGCACAGGTCAGCGACCTGACGGGAGTCACCGAAGTCCGCCCCGGGAACTACGCCCTGTACGACTTCACGCAGGTCGCTCTCTCATCCTGCACCATCGGTCAATGCGCGGCGACGGTCCTGGCCAGCGTCGTGTCCACCCGGAACGATGATCGGACGTCGGTCGTCGACGCGGGCGCGCTGGCGCTTTCCGCCGACCCGGGACCGCCCAACGTTGCGATGGCGACAAAGGGTGAAATCCTCTCGGATGACGTGCGCGACGCCCTGCGGCAGAACGCCAGAATCCTGTCTCTCTCGCAGGAACACGGGAAAGTGTCGGGCACCTTCCCGGTGGGCTCGCGCGTCCGGATCATCCCCAACCACTCGTGCCTGTCTGTGGCCTGTTTCGACGCCTTTTTCGTGGTTCGGGGAGACGAAGTCCTCGACCGCTGGGGCATCCAGCGGAGTCGCTGAGCCCAACTGGCACGCAGAATGCTCCAAGTCACCGCGTAATCATCCGCATCAGGCGAACGAACGGCTGGTGCGGTGCGAGTGTAA
>JAENXO010000481.1 GCA_016649455.1 Gemmatimonadota bacterium
CGCAGCTGCAACCGGTGCCCGCGAATCTCATATATCGATGAGGCGGCGAGAGCGGCGAGGAACTGCTCCTCCTGTTCCATCACGCCCTCCGCGGCGCACATCTTCTGTGTGGGTGCCGCGGGGCCCAGCTCGATCGACGAATCATCGGCCGTGTAGGTCCCGCTGAACGTGTTGCAGCCGGACGAACCCGAGACGGTTCCGTCCTCGCCAAACGCGACCGACATTCGCGTGGCCGCCACGAGGGTCGTCACGCCCCCTCTTCCGTTATTGTAGGCGCTGACCTCCCACTTTGACCCGCCCAGGGTCTCCGATCCGCCGAGCGCCGCGGAGGTCGGCAGCGGCTCGAAAAGCATGGAGCTGCCGTCGGAGAGGCTGAGGGTCAGCTGATCGCCGGACCTCGTGGCAGACGTCACCTCACCCAGCAGCGCCACGAACTGCGACCCGTACGAACCCGGGAGACACGCAGCCAGCGTCATCGGTCCCGGATTCAGGACCAGCCGACCGTCGTCGAACGTGAAGCCGCCCTGTCCGGTGTTGCAGTCGGCGCGCACCGCGTACATGCCATCTTCACTGAACTCGAGCGTGTACCGGTCGGGACTGCCGACCTCGATCGGGTCGGCGCCGCTCAGCGATTGCCAGGCCCACACCTGTCCCGTGGGTGCCGTGATGCTGACATCGTCCTGTGGATCTGGAGTATCAGAGCCGCAGGCGGCGAGTGAGGGCACCGCGACCGCGGCGATAACAGCGAGACCTGCCTTGCTCGGTTTTCGCACTCTTCGTCTCCCGCTCGTTCCGGCGACGCCGGTTTTCACTAGCCCCTGAATTCGTGGCAGGGGACACGACGCGAAGCATGTCATCGAGGTCGATTCGGGTCAATGCCGGCCCACAAGCAGCAGGTCGCCCAGCGGCTGGAAGTCTCCCGCATCGGCGGCTCGAAGCGCGTCGATGTATGCGCGTCGAGCCTCACCCGGCGGGCCCAGCCGCTCATTCTTCCAGTCGAACGCCGGCCGGCCGTTCTGCCTCAGCAGCAGGTCGCACCACAGACGCGCATGACGCCCATTACCGTCGGGAAACGGGTGGATCTGAACGAGCCGGTGGTGAAGACGAATCACGATTTCATCGGGTGGGAACGTCTGCTCATGGATCCAGAATGCGCCATCGTCCACGAGTTTTCGAATCTCGGCCGGGATCGTCGTCCAGCCCACGCCGATATTTTTGTCCGAGAGGCGATAACGGCCGGCCCACTCCCAGGTCCGATCGAACATGCGCCGGTGAAGCTCACGGATGGTCGATTCTTCGAGCGCCGAGCCCCGTGCTCTTCGTGCCCACTGCTGCGCTTCCAGGATGTTCACCTGCTCCCAGGCGAACAGCTCCTGTCGGGTGCGGACGTGTCCGGGTATCAGAGCATCCGCTTCTTCGGGAGCTAACAGCGTCGCACCAGGCGGACGTCGGTCACGGGGATTGGGGGAGTCTCGACCCGTCATCCCGGGTCAGTCGTCCCAGAAGTCCGCCGGACGCTTCGCGAGGAGTTCCGAACCCAGCTCGGCGACCTGTCGTCGTCTCTCCTCGTAGGGCACCCCCTGCTCCTCCAGCTCCATCGACGTGGACACGGCCTCCACCAGCTTGCCGGCGACCTCCTCCGCCCGCTTCTCGAGAGTGGCCTCGAGGGATTCACGGGGCACGAATGCGTAGATCAGGTCGCAATCCAGTCCGTCGGCCAGAGCTTCTAGCGACTCGAGCTTGATTGCCCCACGCGCCTCGTTTCGCTCCGCGGAATAGACGGTGGTCTTCGACACGCCCATTCGCTCGGCCAGTTGGCGCTGCGACATCCCCAGTGCCTCGCGTATCGCCCTCGCCCAGCCACCCTCTGGAGGCTGCTGTGCCTTCAGCTGCCGGAACGAGGCCAGTGACTGGTCGAGTTGCCGTATTCTCAGTCTGTCGAATCGCTGCGACATCGAAGTCTCATCCAGGTTGAGGACCAGGTGGCCACAGCAGGACTATACTGCCCGTTGTGATCTATTGCAATAGATCGTCAATGTATATATATGATCTAATCTAATATATCAACCAATGTACAATATGAATTACTGCGGTTGGTCACGACGATTGTACACACGGCCCTGGAACGCCTCCATGATCCCGATGTACATGCATGTCCTGTCCGGTCGATTCGAGTTTGTGAAGGTACCTTCACGAACTGCCGGGTGGCCCACAGGACATGGGCGCACGGCGAAACTGAACGCAGCCCGATCTGGCTTCCGGCGGGGCCGACCGCGTACTGTTCCAGCCGGTCCCGCGGCATGAGCCGCCCGAGACGGAACGGGGAGCCCCGAAGTGCCAGATGAGCCGAACAGGCCGA
>JAENXO010000591.1 GCA_016649455.1 Gemmatimonadota bacterium
CTCGAGCCGGAAGAAGGGGACGAAGTCATTGCCCAGGTCCAGTTCGAGGCTCTGCTCGTGAAGAAGGACGGCAAATGGCTCATGGTGATGGAATATCAGAAGGGGCCGGCAACCGACGCGGAGTGGGCCGCGGCGAAGTGATGGGTGGAGCCCCGGTCCAGCTTCCTATCGGTAGATCAGGTAGCCGGCACGCTCCTCCAGGAACCGATCGAGTTCCCGGGTCCAGCGACTCACGATGCGCTCGACCGGTTCGCCGGCCTCGATCGCCCGCCGCAGCCGGTCTGTGCCCGCCAGGCGATCGAACGAATTTTTCCGCCATTCCCAATGATCTCCGGCCTGCCGGCGCATCTCGGACAGAAGCGCCACGGCCGTCACGGTGGGATCGTACAGGCCGCGGTCAGTCGCGATCAGCCGCACTCCCTGGACTTCCACTCCACCGTACTTCCCGTCGTCCGGCTCGACCGGGGTAAAGCGAACGGACTCGAACCGGACGCCCGGAAAGCCGTGCCGGGACATCGCTTTCACCAGCGCACTCGAGTCGAGCCATGGCGCGCCCAGTTGCTGAAAGGGACTGTCCGTCCCCCGGCCCACGGACACGTTCGTTCCCTCGAACAGGCAGGTACCGGGATAGTGAACCGCGCTTTCCAGCGTGGGCATGTTGGGGGAAGTGGCGATCCACTCGATCCCGGTCTCATCCGCCCAGCGGTCCCGCGACCAGCCGTCTACCTGCAAGACTTGCAGGTCCGCAACGATTCCGTGTGCCGTGTTGAACAGCAGGGCCAGCCCACCCGTGGTCATTCCGTGCCGCATCGCGACTGGAAACGGCCCGACGAACGATGCGAAATCCGGGTCGAGCACATTCCCCTGCACCAGGAGCCCGCCAATCGGATTCGGACGATCGGCCACGACGAACCGAATGCCGGCCCCGGCGGCCACCTCCATGGCAGCGACCATCGTGGAAACGTAGGTGTAGTAGCGCGCCCCGATGTCCTGCACGTCGAATACGAGGGCGTCCATCTCCTGAAGAATGGTCGGATCCGGAGATCGGCGGTCCCCGTACAGGGAGTAGACGGGAAGAGCCGTCCCTTCGTCCGTATCGTCTCCAAATCCCTGTCCACCCACCTTCTGACCGTCCAGTCAATGCTCTGGAGCGAACAGGGCCACGACCTCGACCCCCGCGCGACGAAGGGCTTCCGCGGACGGCGTGCCATCCCTGGTGCGACCGGTGTGGTTCGTCACGAGGCCGACCCGGAGTCCCTTGAGCAGGTGCACGGAATCGGTGGCCAGCACTTCGATCCCGGGCCGAACGGTCGGGGATTGGCCGTCAGGACCCGAGCACGCGCAGACCAGCGGCAGTGACAAGACGAGGAGATGCAGGACGAAGAGGCGCAGCGGGCGTCGCTCCATCAGGAAGTGTCGCCGCGGACTGTACGAACGGTGTCTCGGGACGTCACGGCGTCGCGTTCGAGTCGTAGTTCAGCAGGAACGTCAGGAAATCGGAGACGGCGATGATGTCCGGGCCGCGGTAGCGAATCGTGTGGGAGTCGATCCGCTCGACGATCTCCAGATAGCCGAGCACCTCAACCGGGCGGTAGTGCTTGAGGCTCACCTCGAGCTCTATCGGGCCGCCGAGATCCCACGGCTCGAATTCCTCGATCCGGCGTACCGCTCGCGCGGCCGTCTCCTCGATCAGTCGGTACGCGGCCGCGGGCATCAGGGTCTCAGCGGAGTGAAAGCCGTAAGCCTGTTTGACCACGGCCGTCTCAACATCGCCCAGGAGCGCAGTGGCCTCATTAGCGATCACGTCGTCCCCGGAGAGCATGATGAC
>JAENXO010000580.1 GCA_016649455.1 Gemmatimonadota bacterium
GCGTGCGCAGGGGACGCTGCTGCGAAGACAGCGGTGAGAGTCAGGGTGGCGCAGCTCCGTACCCGGGTTCCGGCTAGCATTGGTTTCGCTCCTCGCGGGGGCTCGCGCCGGCACCCGGCGCGCACGAAACGCTCGGGGCCCGGCCCGTGCAGCGCAAGCGGGTGGGACGCCGCACGGCCTGGCCCGATTCACTATATTCTGTTGCGCTTTGTGTGGCGGAGTTGCAACCCCGGGCATAGAGCGAGTCGCATAAGTGTATGTTCGGAACTATGTTGCGTACGGGCACGGGCGTTGCACTCTCGTGAAATCGACCGGGTCCCGTGCCCCGGGTGGCGCATCGACCGTGGAGACAGCGGGACGCAACAACAGGCTCGAGAGAGCCATGCAGCACGAACTTCAGACCAAAGAGTGCCGATGTCGAACCAGACCAATCTACCGACCACGGCCGATGACCTCATCCGCCAGGCGTCCATGACGGACCGCGCGCGTCACCTCGTGGCCCTGTACCTGGAATCCTCCCGCGACTCGGTCGAGGCGGACTCGGCCGGTGCTTCGGCTCGGGCACTTCGCAGACTTCCGCAACAGGGCCCCCTCCGCAGGCAGAAGGACCGGGATGTGCTGAAGGCGATCCGGGTCCTGGTCGATGAGCTCGAGTCCAGCGAAGCTCTCAGGAAGCAGCTGTGCTGGGTGCTCGAAGAGGCCGAATGGAGGGCACGTCTCGGAGCGAAGTAAGCGGGCGGGTCTCCGTACTGGCGCAACCGTTTCGCATGCTGGATCTTGTATTCCTGCCTGTTTCTGCGCATTCTTGGCGCCCCATGGGAAGCCGACACTCGACCGAATGACGTGATGATCGTAACGCTGACAGAGGGAGCCGACCCCGGGCTCGTCCGCGACGCCCTCGCCGGCCTCGGCCTGTGGGCCTCTCCGTTCGAAGGACGGCGAGGTTCCGTGCAGTTGTTCGTGCATTCGCATTCGGGTGACGTGAACCGCGAGCGAATTCTCTCGGTGGCGGGCGTCGCCGACATTTCGGAGCCTGCGTCACGACATCCACGAGTGGACGTACAGGCCGCTTCCGTTCGGTTCGGCGAGATCGAGCTGGGCGGGGAAGCCGCGCCAGTTCTAATGGCGGGTCCGTGCAGCGTCGAGTCCGAGGAACGCATCCATGAGGTAGCCGAGCGCCTGGCCGCCATCGGCGTCAGATTCCTGCGGGGCGGAGCGTACAAGCCGCGCACTTCTCCATACGACTTTCAGGGCGTGGGAACCGACGCGCTGCGCTGGCTCCGGGAAGCGGCCGATGCCAACGACATGCTCGTGGTCACGGAGGCACTGTCCGAGGCATCGATCGACAGTGTAGCCGAGGTGGCTGACCTGATCCAGATCGGTTCTCGCAACATGCACAACGGGGCCCTGCTCGATGCCGCCGGCCGGACCGGACGCCCGGTGCTGGTAAAGCGGGGAATGGCGGCGACGGTCGAGGAGTGGTTGTCGGCCGGCGAATACTGCCTGGCCGGCGGAGCCCCGGCAGTCGTGTTCTGCGAGCGGGGAATCCGCAGCTTCGATGACCGGACACGTAACCTGCTCGATCTCGGGTCGGTCGCCCTGCTCCGGCACGTGCACCAGCTCCCGGTGATCGTCGACCCGTCCCACGGGCTCGGACGTCGTGACCTGATCCCGCACCTGAGCCGGGCCGCGATTGCCGCCGGGGCCTCCGGTCTGCTGATCGAGGTCCACCCGGAGCCGGAGCGGGCGCTGAGTGACGGCCCGCAGGCGGTGACTTTCGAAGAGATCGACTCGCTCGCCCGCGACCTCCGCGCCGAAGCTCCGTCCGCCATCTTCGCCACGGGCTGAAGCAGGGTCTGCCGGACGCCGTGGCGACCGGGAACCCGACTGCCGACC
>JAENXO010000357.1 GCA_016649455.1 Gemmatimonadota bacterium
GAAGCCCGGGACTACGCGAAGAACCGCGTTCAGTTCGCCGGCAAGCCGATCGCGGCGACGCAAATTCAGCAGATCCGGCTGGCCGACATGCTGACGGAGATCACCAAGGCACAGTTGCTGGTGCTGCAGCTCGGGAGGCTGAAGGACGCCGGCACGTTCACCGCCAGCCAGGTCTCAATGGCGAAGCGGAACAACGTGGACATGGCCTGCGAGTGTGCCCGCGAGGCCAGGCGGCTGCTGGGCGGAAACGGAATCCTGGTCGAGTACCAGTCGATGCGTCATATGGCGAACCTCGAGTCGGTGTATACCTACGAGGGGACGCACGACATTCATGGACTGATTCTCGGTCACACGATCACCGGGCTGCCGGCGTACGAGTGAGGCTGTCCGGTTCCGATGGAGAGTCAGGCCTAGCGGAGGCCTATCTCCTGCTCGGCGACCGGGTCCCGGAATCCATAGGGTCTCAATCGCTCGTACAACGCCCGAGCTTCGTCCACTCGGTCCAGCAGGAGCAGACTTCGAACGACGCCCAGGAAGGGAAGCGGATACTGCTCGGGCGTGATTCCGGTCGCGATGGCGGCCAGATAATGGGCGAGGGCCTCCTCGGCTTCTCGGTTCCTCAGCCGGATCGCCCCCGCGTTCGCGCGGGCCTTTGCACTTCGTGGGCTGACTTCCACGTCGTGGATGAATAGCGTTTCTTCAGATCTCCAGTCCGTGTTTCTGACCAGAGTCCGAATCGAGTATCCTCCCAACAGAAGGATGCACAACATCAACCACATCGGACGCCCCAACCGTCCAGGCAGACGCTCATCAACGGCGAGCAGGATGCTCGCGACGAGAATGGTGAAACCGATGGAAGGGATGTAAAGCAGGCGATCGGCCATGATCGTGCCGATCGGCAATACGATGTTGGCCACGATGCCGAAGGTGAGCAGGGAGAACGCGATCGCGAATGCAATCGTCCGATTCCGACGGCTTGCCACGAAGATCAGCGCCGAACCGACAAACAAAGCCAGGGCCACCAGGAGCACCCGCGGATCGCCGGGGGAGACGAGTGCCGGAATCTGGTCGAAGGAGTAGTCGTAAGACAGATTCGCCGGGAAGATGAGCAGCCAGAAGTAACGCAGTCCCACGTATATGGCCGATACGATCCGCCAGCCTGGTTCCAGCGCGACGAGTGGATTGTCGAGAAAGCTGAGGATCGGAAGGAATGAGGAAGTCTCTAGCACCTTCCAGCGCACAACGAGATAGGTCAGGGCCACGGCCAGGTAGGGCGCGGAGTCAGTCAGAAGCCTGCCCCACGGCCTCGGGCGGTTGCCGTTATCCGTCCTCTCCATCCAGCCAACCAGCGGGACGAGCGCCGGAAGGACGAACGCGCTCTCCTTTGACGCGAGCGCCAGCGCGAAGAACACCAGGCTTACCGTCAGACAGACCTTCGGGTCACACCGGCCCCGGTATCGCGCCGCGTAAAGAACCAGTGACAGGAGCATGAAGGCGGCCGCCAGGAGATCCGGTCTTCCGCTCGAAATGCCTGCGACAGCCTCGGTGTGGATCGGGTGTGCCGCGAACAGCAGGGCGGAAAGGAACGAGAGGCGCGCTCTTCCGGTAGCCAGCAGGACGAGCACCAGTACCAGGGCCGAGTTTGCGGCGTGAAGGAAGACATTCGTCAGGTGGTACGCGAGCGGTTCCCCGCCTCCCGTGACGTGGTTGAGGGAGTACGTGAAGGTCGTCAGGGGTCGATAGAGACCGACCTGACCGGCAGGCGCCCAGTAATCCGCGGAGATCATCCGGGGCAGGTTGGTGAAATCTCCAACCCACGGATTGCCGACGATGAGGAAGGTATCGTCCAGCACGAACCCGTTCACCAGGGAGTTCGCGTACAGCAGAAGGGAAAGCAGTGCCACAGACAGAATCTGGAAGCGCAGCGGGACGGGACCTCCCCCGGTGGGACGACGAGACGTGTCGTGCCGGCCTGACACGTTCGGTGTCTCTCCATGTTCCGCCCGGGACCTCATGCTCACATACCTCCAATTGTCCGAGTCGAGCTGTGCTTCCCGAGCCGGCGCAGTGTCACTTTCCGGCGGTCAGGGCTCCGAGGCCCGGCCGATCCAGCGATTGCCGAGCCAGACGGTGAGTCCGATCACAATGAAGCCTGAGAACAGCACGTCGCTGAGGAAGTGACCTCCTACCGCTACCCGGGCCAGGCCCACCAGAAGGCCGAATCCCGTGGCTGCGGCGAAAACGGCGCATCGGCGACGTCGGGACATGTACGCGTAGCCGAGCGCCGCGAGCGCGAATCCGGCGGAGGGATGTCCGGCCGTGAAGGAGCAGTTCCGCTCGCACTGGTCGGAGATCACGATCGCCGGCGTGAAGCGGTGGTCTCCACCGAATTCCACCACGTCTCTCGGCCGCGCCCGGCCCCAGTGCTCCTTGAGGATGCCGTTCACGATCAGACCGGGTCCGATCGCCAGCACGACGAGCAGCAGGGCTGCCACCCTGCCGCGTCTGCCCACGGGTCCGTTTCGAAACACACAGACGAGGAGAATGCCGACGGACACAACGACTGCCGCACCGACGATCCAGTCGACCGATTCGTACAGAACGCGTTCCCAGGGTGCGCCGATCTGCGTAAACCCGGCGCCCGGGGCGTAGAATAGCTCGCTGAACATCAAATCGATCTCGGGGAAGAGCAGGAAGAGCAGGCCCGAGATGATCGTAGCTGCGAGAAACGCTGCCGTCGCACGGAGCGAGGAGAAGGCGGATCCGTTCAGGATATCAGTCCTCGTCGACCGGGCCGGTAGAAAGCGAACTCTTCTTCCGCGGCTCCGTAAGCGATTCCAGGAAGTCCTGGCGCTCTCCTACCAGCTGCATTCTCTGGTCCAGCGACTCGACTTCCCCGTGGAGCAGCCGCAGGCCATCTTCGATCCGCTCGAGCCGGCCCCGGTCCGGAGATGAATCGTGCCTGAGCTGGATCCACTCCTACATCACCTTTCCCAGCCGCCGACTCAGCGGAAACAGGAGAACGAAGGTCCCGATGAGGAACACCATCAGCAGGGCCGTGATCATCTCCGCGATATCGGTCGGCATGTGGGACTCCTTGTGACCAGGTTCTGGATCTTCAATACAGTATGCTACGAGCCTGCCCCCGGCACGGTTTCCCGGCTCCGACGTTGTGCGATCGAGTTGTTCTCGCTAGCGTTTAGCCGATCCGAAGTATCGACATGCGCGCCCGTAGCTCAATGGATAGAGCGTCTGGCTTCGGACCAGAAGGCTGGGGGTTCGAGTCCCTCCGGGCGTATTGACCGCAAGGCAGCATCCCTTCCACCGGCCCGTCGACCGGAATCAGGAGACTGAGGTTGGAGACCGGCACCTCTGGGCGTC
>JAENXO010000473.1 GCA_016649455.1 Gemmatimonadota bacterium
CGCTCGCCGATCGGCGAGCGTTACGACCGCGTGGCCCGGCTCCAGCTCCTGCACGACTGCGCCGATCGACCCGGAATAGGGAGCCCGGAGACCGATGAGGAGCGAGAACAGGCGTCTCCCACCCGGCAGCGAGCGAGTCCGTTCCCAGCTTCTGAGAAGCTCTGCTCCCGGCCCCTCCCGACTCAGGGCGAACCCGCGGTTCCCAGCGGCGGGCCATCCGGGTGGATCTCGCAGTCCGGCGGCCGCATGACTGTGCTTACGATAGAAGTCAGCTTCCAGCCCTGCTCTGTGTTCACGAGCTGGAAAGCTTCGTGTCCGCAGTGGCTGAAACCACCGCCGATGTAGAAGTCGTATGGCGCCCAGACCAGCGCCACGCCGCCATCCACCCGCACCTCGGGATCCCAGATCCGTTCGGATATCGGGACTGTCACGGCCGCCAGTGAGTCGATCAACTCGTCGAGAGACCTGACCTGCGTCGTCCGATCCTCATCCAGCTCGGTGACCGTGATCAGCAGCGCTCGCGGGAGGAAATATCCCCGGAGGATCTGCACGTCCCGGCGGCCAAGCGTCAACTGGGCTTCCCGGACCGTTCGGAGGACCTCCGCTCTGGCCGCCAGCCGGCTCGCCTCCGGATCGTTCCCCCCGGCCTGGGCGGACAGCGGGGCGACCGGAGCCAGGAATCCGAGTATGCCCCCCGCGGCCAGCAGGACCATTCGCGCCGCCATGCGGTTCGTCATGGCGCCAGGGCTCGAGTGCGGATCTCCTCGGTCACGCGGGAGATGAAGTCCTCGAGCGGCATCACCACCTGCTTCGTGTCAGCGCCGTGCGCGCGAACCGCAACCGTTCCGGCCTCGAGCTCGCGGTCGCCGACGACCAGGAGGTAGGGGATCTTCTGCATCTCTCCATCCCGGACCCGGTAGCTCAGCGTATCGGACCTCTCGTCCAGCTCGGCTTCGAGCCCCGCCGCACGCAGTTTCTTCACCACGGAAGCGGCACCTTCCGCATGCCCATCGGTGATCGGCAGCACCCGCACTTGTACAGGGGCGAGCCATACAGGAAACGCACCCGCGAAGTGCTCGATCAGGAAACCGGTGAACCGCTCCAGCGTACCGAAGATCGCCCGGTGGATCATTACCGGCCGATGTGGCTTGTTGTCCTGGCCGATGTACTCCAGCTCGAATCGCTCCGGCAGGTTGAAGTCGAGCTGAATCGTCGCCCCCTGCCATTCCCGGCCGATCGCGTCCTTGAACTTGACGTCGATCTTCGGACCGTAGAACGCACCTCCGCCCTCGTCGATTCCGTACTCGCGACCCACCCGGTCGAGCGCTTCGCGCAAAGCCGCTTCGGCCCGGTCCCAGTTGGCGTCCTCCCCGATCCGCTTCTCGGGCCGGGTGGAGAGGTCGAGCCGGTACTCGAGCCCGAGTGTGCCCATCACCACGTCGATCAGGTCGATGCAGGTGAAGATCTCGTCCTCGACCTGGTCCGGCGTGCAGAAGATGTGTCCATCGTCCATCGTCAGCATCCGGACCCGCAGCAGCCCATGCAGCGTGCCCGAACGCTCGTACCGGTACACGTTCGCGATCTCGGACAGACGCAGGGGCAGATCCCGATAGCTCCTCGGACGGGCCGCGTAGATCATGGTATGTCCCGGGCAATTCATCGGCTTCACCCGGAACGCCTCTCCGTCGCCTTCCATGCTCGGGTACATGTTTTCCGCGTAGGTCGGGAGGTGTCCCGACCGCACGAACAGGGCCTCGCTGGTCACGTGCGGAGTGAACACGAACTCGTAGTCCCGCTCTGTCAGCAGATCTTCGATCCACCGGCGGAGCCGCATCTGCATGCGGGCACCTTTCGGATGCCAAGCGACGAGCCCGGGTCCGAATTCCTCCTGGAAGCTGAACAGGTCCAGGGCCTGGCCGATCTTCCGGTGGTCTCTCTTCTTCGCCTCTGCCAGCCGGTGCAGATGCTCTTCGAGGCTCTTCCCGTCGTAGAACGCCGTACCGTAGATGCGCTGCAGCATCTGGCGCGTCTCGTCACCCCTCCAGTAGGCGCCGGCCCCCGACAGCAACTTGAAGTGCTTGATCTCGTCGGTGGACGGCACGTGCGGCCCCCGGCAGAGGTCCGTGAACGGGCCGTCGGTATACGTCGAAATCGTCTCGTTCTCGGGGATCTCCGCCAGGCGCTCGAGCTTCAGCGGATCGTCCGCGAACAACTCCTCCGCCTCGGAGCGAGACAACTCCCGACGCTCGAAGCCATACCCGGATTTCGCCACCTCCGCCATCTTGGTCTCGATCTTGTCGAGATCCTCCGGCGTGAACGGGCGGGGAACGTCGAAGTCGTAGTAGAACCCGTTCTCGATCGGCGGACCGAACCCGATTCCCGCCTCGGGAAACAGCTCCCGGACCGCGGTCGCGAGGACGTGAGCGGTGGAGTGACGCAGCGC
>JAENXO010000225.1 GCA_016649455.1 Gemmatimonadota bacterium
GGACGGCTGGAGGGTCGAGTGGTTGGGAGCGGGACGGCCGGCATTCATTGATAGGCGGGGGCAGCTGCACTTCAGTGGGAAGCCGCTGCCGCCGCAGCTACCGCCGGATCCGGTCGAGACGCTGATCGCCGAAACCCGCTCCCGCGGGGCCGATCCCGACTACCTCACCGCCGGCGCACGCTGGAAGCGCGAGGACGACATCCCGGATGAGATCTACTACAAGGCACTCGAGGCACTCGGCGGCGGCTGAAGGTCGGTCAGCGCTCGCCGATATTCAATTCTCGACCAGCGACTCGGCCCGCCGGACGAGCGCTTCGAATCTCGGGTCGTCGCGCAGCGGATCGAAGATCGGGATCAGCTTGAGCTGCCCGGGACCGAGGTCGGAGGGGCCCGAGAGCAACTCTTCGATCGTTTCCAGCGCCCCGTCATCGTCTCCGACGAGCACCTGGGTCCACAGCCGTAACTGCTCCATGCTGTAGCCATCCACTGCGTCGCGGTCCATGCCGTAGAGCCTCACGGCCTCGTCTGCCAGTTCTCGCGCCTCGTCCGAGTCACCGGGCCCGCTGCGCAGGGCGAGTCCCAGGGCCAGGACGGACCGTGCGACAGCAGCCACGCCGAAGCGGTCGCCACTCTCTGGAACAGGCCGGGCTGCGACTTCGGCCCGCGCCTCGGCGACCAGCGAATCTGCCCATGCCCGGGAAGCCGCGTCGTCTCCGGCGAGTCGTGCCGCGAGAGAGAGGCCGAATGACCTCGGAAGTTCGTACCATTGGTCGCCCGACGGCGGGAAATTCAGAAATTCGCCGGGCTCGACATCGCGCACGGCGTCGGCCGCCGCTTCGTAGTCCCGATTCACCAGTTCGATCCAGAATTCTGCGACCGCGGCAGCGTCCGGGCTGTCCATCAGGCGCAGCAGATTCACGATCTCGCTCGCCGATGCGACATCGCCTCGTCCGAACAGCTCCGACTGGTACCAATTCATCCGCAACTGGGCGTTCTCCGGAGCCAGCCCGGCCGCGTTCTGGAATCTGCGGCTCGCCTCTTCGTACTTGCGGGTCCGTCGAAAATTGAACGCGAGGTTCCAGGAGACGACGGCATTCAGCGGATCGATTCCGGCGCCCGTCTGCTGTACTTCCGTGGACTCGTCCCAGCGGCCGATGCGCCGGAGCACCCACCCCTCGGTTTGCCAGCCTTCCGCGTCCCCGGGCCGCAGCCTCCGGTACTCCTGGGCCGGCGCCAGCGCACGGTCGAAATCGGCCCTCGCGTAGTAGCGGTAATAGCTCTCGGCCAGCATCGTCTCCGGCGCTTCTGGAGCCAGCTCGCGCAAACGATCGACACTGTGCCGCGCCGGCATCGTGTCCGTCTCAAACCCGGTTCGAATCAGCCAGGACTGGGCGCGCACGAGTCCGGCCCACGCCGGCACGAAGCCGGGATCCAGGTCGACGGCCCGCTGGTACTCTGCGACGATCAGTCGGTCGTTGGCGGCTCCACCGGCCGTCCCCCACAGCCGCCGCGCCCGGTGATACGCGGCCCACGCCTCGGTGCTGCTCGTCGGAAGCGCGGCGAGCGCCGCTACTTCCTGGGGTGACAGCTCCGCCTCCAGCGCTTCGGTGACCGCGCGCGCGATTTCGCCCTGTATCGCGAACACGTTCTCCGCCGTCAGCTCTCGGTCGTAGGTTTCGGCCCACAGGTGCTCGTCGGTCGCTGCGTCGATCAGCTGTACGTTGACCCGCACGCGGCCGCCGGAGCTGCGTACACCTCCCTCGACCAGCGAGCCGACTCCAAGCTCGCGGGCGATCTCGCCGGCGGGCTTGTCGGAGTCCGCGTAGGTCATAACGGAGGTGCGAGAAGTGACACGGAGGTCATCGATACGAGTCAGCTGCGTAAGCAGGTCGTCGTGGATTCCGAGTGCGAATTCCCTGCTCTCCTCGTCCTCGGTCAGGCTCTGGAATGGCAGCACCGCGACGGCAGTGCGCGCGGGAGATTCCTCTGCACCCGCTCCACCAGGCCCCGAACCGGACTGAGCCGCTGCCGTCGCCGCGTCGGCGGGCGGTCCGTCGCCACCACCACGACTCGACAGCGCCAGCCAGCCCCCCACGACGAGCGCCACGACGCCGGCCAGCGCCAGCAAACCCGACGGCCAGCGGCTAGCGGGAGACTGCGCGAGGATCGCCTCGATCTCGCCTGTCTTCGCGACATCCGTCCGCTGGATTCCCGACGGAGTGCTCTCGAACGCCCAGGCCAGCACGAGAGCGATCGGGAATCCCAGCATCGACAGGAGCGCGACACCGGTCGTGAACGTCTCGGGGAGATTCAGCGCCGGGACCAAAATGTCGGCCACCTGCAGCACGACGAACGCCACTGCGCCGTACACCGCCGCGACGCGGAATACCTTGCGCCGTTTCAGTTCCGCGAATAACCGCTGATAGCCGGAAGTGCCCATCAGTCCGCCATCAGTCAGCCATCAAGGCTTCGAACCGGGGATCGCCGCGCAGGTCATCCCAGTACGGGTCGAGGCGGAGGTCCCAGATATCGAAGTCGGCCGGGATCGACAGGAGTCTTTCCACGAGGTCGATCGCTTCGTCGGTCCGACCGGTCATCGCGTATACGATGGCGAGATCCCGCAAGCGATACGATCCTCGCCACGCTTCCTTTGCGGGCGGCATGAGCGCCAAACCGCGCCTGGCACTCTCGATCGCCTCGTCGTCGCGGCCCAGTCCGGCCAGAGCGATCCCGAGCGCACTGTGATAGCGGGCGTCGTCGGGAGCGTCGGCCAGATGCTCTTCGATGATCACACGCGCGGAATCGAACGCAGCCCGGGCCCGCTCCCCGTCGCCCGCGATCCGCCAGGCCCAGCCAGATACGAACGGCGACGGCTCGAACACGAACTGACTGCCGCGGTAGAGTCCAGTGCCTTCCAGTTCACGCCGCATGGCCTCAGGCCTGCGTTCGACCCGGTACAGATCCACGAATCCGGCGTTCTCGATTCCCTCCTCGTAGATCCCGAGTTCGCGCAACTCTTCCAGCAACTGTCGCGCGCCGGCCGTGTCGCCCGCGGCTCGAATTCGATTCGCCGCGAGGAAGCTGTACGGAAATGCGAAATCGGGCCGGATCTGGATTGCCAGCCGGAACCAGGGCTCCGCCTCTTCATACCGGCGCAGGAGGCTGAGCGTCTCCCCGGCGCTGTAGGAAGCCAGCGCCTGCCTGGGATCCAGTTCGTGCGCCTGTTCGAAACGCCGGATTGCCTCTTCCATGTCGCCGTTCCGTCGCAGCACGCTGCCGGCGAGTGTCAGAAGCTCGACCTCGCCCGGCATCCCCTCGAGCGCGAGGTCGATCTCCTCGAGCGCCGCCTCGTAGTCGAGTTCGACCCGGTAGTGCCATGCGCCGAGGGCCCAATGCCCGTGAGGAAGATCCGGCGCAAGGGCGAGCGCGCGCCGGGCGTGTTCCAGGGACGCCTCGGTGAGAGAATCGGATCGATCGAAGAAGAACCAGTACAGCGACGAAGCCGCTACCGACTTCAGCGCCCACGCTTCGGCCAGCAGGCTGTCCCTTGCCAGGGCCTGATCGGCGAAGCGGTCCGCCGTGCGGAAATTGGTCTCCGTGTACGATTCCCGAACGTAGTCCATGCCCCGCCGATACGCCTCGTACGCTTCGAGGTCCTGCGTCGGAACCCGGGCCAGGTTCTGTCTCTGATTCGCCGTCAGCTGGGTCTGCAGGGCCTCGGCGATCTGCGTCGCGATCTCGGTCTGGACCGCGAAAATGCCCGCGACCGTCAGATCGCCGGTATACTGCTCGGCCCACAGGTGGCCTTCCGACTCCGCGTCGATGAGCTGCACGTTGAGACGGAACTGGTCCCCCGCTCTCTGCACGCCTCCCTCGAGCACGTACCCGACGTCGAGTTCGTCGCCGATCTCCGGGATGCTTTTCTGGGTGTCCCGGTACTCCTGGACAGACGTACGCGAGATGACCTTGAGCGACCCGATCTTGGACAGCTGGGTGAGCAGGTCGTCGTGCAGGCCGTCCGTGAACGGCAACGTCTCCGGGTCCCGGCTCATGTTGTCGAACGGGAGCACGGCGATCGACGGCGGCGCGGCGGGAGCGATGGAAGTCGTTCCCGTACCGGTCGCCTCTGCGGTCGACGGTTCTGATCGACTCGACAACGCCAGCCAACCGCCCACCACGAGAGCCGTGATTCCCACCAGCGCCAGCAGCCCGGATGGCCAGCGACTCGCCGGCGGCTGGGCGATGATCGCCTCCAGCTCGCCCGTCTTTGCGGCGTCGGTGCGCTGGATACCCGAAGGAGTGCTGTCAAACGCCCAGGCGAGACCGACCGCGATCGGAAATCCGAGGATCGACAGAAGCGCGATCCCCGTCGTGAGGCTCTCGGGGAGATGCAGCGCCGGGACAAGGATGTCTGCCACCTGCAGCACCACGAACGCCAGCGCGCCGTACACCGCTGCGACACGGAATACCTTGCGCCGCTTCAGCTCGGCGAAGAACCTCTGGTAACCGGAAACCTCTGACATGGGCGGGAAGATCGGGGTCGCGGGCCGGTTAGAAAAGCCCGGCCGCGCGAGACGGCCGGGTTGGGGGCCCGTTCAGCCCCGTTCTCGCAGGATCTCTTCGAGCCGGCTCCGGGCCGCGTCGACCTGCGGCTGAAGTTCGGCATCCGCGTCGGCCCATAGCTCCACGAACTGTGCGTAGTACAACGCCGCCTTATCGGTGTCACCCAGCGAATCGGCCAGCCGGGCGGCCTTCTGCAGCGAGTAGCCGAGACCGGCCTGGTCCCAGTACATGCGATTCGGCTGCCGGTCCTCCAGGTAGGACTCGTACCAGGCAAGCGCGGAATCCGGCTGACCCGCCGCCTCGAACGCCATCGCCATGCCGAGCTTCGGACAGATAGAGCATCGTCCCCTGTCGGACTGCCGGAAGAACTCCAGAGCTTGCCCGGCGTCACCTTCGGCCAGCGCGATCTGACCGAGAGCACGAAACACGTTGTTCTCCGAAGCGCGCTTCATGTCGGCGTCAGCGCCAATCTCGAATTCTTCCAGCACCACGCGGGCGTCCTCGAGTCTGCCGAGAGCCGCGAAGAGCGCGGCGCGACCCGCGTGATCGCGGTCGGCGAACGGCAACTCGTCCAGCGGGACGATTCGGTTCGCCCCCTCAA
>JAENXO010000423.1 GCA_016649455.1 Gemmatimonadota bacterium
CTCGGACACGTCCTCTTCGATGCGCGCGGGATTTCGCCCCTCGACTAACCAGGCGTTCCATTCGGCGAGGTCCGGGATCTCGATGTCGAGGATCAGCGATCCACTCCGACTCTCCGTGAGTCCGAACGAGCCCCGGCCGTCAACGCTCCCGACCCGCGTCCGGATGGCGAAGGTATCAGCCGTCGCCAGGCCGTCCGCGAGGGTGAATCGGACGATGCTCGTGTCCACTCGCGCGCCCTCGAACAGCGACGGGAGCACGACGAGATCGAACCGGGCAGCGAGCGTCGCCGGATCGGTCCCGGTTCCGTCGACCCGCCCCTCCACGGCCAGGCGGGTTGTGGGACCGTTCTCGATCCACTCCGCGAGCTCGATGTCGCGGGCGAGCAGCGTCGCGTCGTACGTCTTCTCCTCCGACACGAGGTCGAACCGGCCATCGAACTGGAGCTGGCCGCGAGGCGTGCTGAGATCCGTGGTGATCTGCAGATCGTCCAGCGATCCGCGCGCGGCGAACGGACCTCTCACCTGGCTGAGGACCGAGATGCCTTCGGGCAGCATGGGATCTACGATCGCCAGCACCAGCGGCTCGAAGTCGAAGGACAGGTCGATCTCCTGCTCACCATGCAGATCCACCATGCCCCCACCCACGATCCCGGACGGGTCCTGGTCGGGCAGTGAATGCGACATCCGGGTGGCGAACGTGAAGCGCCCGCCCGCGATTCCGTCGAACGTGGCAGTACCGGCTGATCGCCCTGGCAGCGTGGTCTCGATTCCGATGATCCCCGCCCAGCGTGGCTCGAACTCACGCAAGGTGAGACCGAGTCCGGCCATGCGGCGCGGTTCGACGATCGCGATACCCCCGCTTGCCCGGATGAATGAGGCGGCCGGCAGGTCGTCACCCGGGGGATCCTCCACCGAAACATCCGCGTCGATTGACAGCAGCGTGATCGGGCCGGTGGCGCTTACCGTCCCGCGGAGCAGCCCGTCCATTCCGTCGTCCCGCTCGAGCACCTCGTCCACCAGCGCCAGGCGCAGCGGGGCCAGGCGCACCTCGAGGCTCTCGAACCGGGGTGTCCGCTCCAGCGCAGCGCTGAACCCACCCAGCACCCGGGAGTCATCGACCCGTACATCACTGTTGGTGGCTTCGACGATTATCGTCTCGTTCCGTGTGTGCAGGCGGAGATCTGCCGGACCTCCGCCGCGGGTCGGAAGGGGCAGCGGAATCCACAGCAGCTCCTCGAAGCTGAACGGATTCGCCTCCAGCTCGAAATCGAATTCCACGGGGTCCACGGGCCTCACCCAGCCAGAACCCGAGATCGACGAGGCCGCGAGGTCGAGCTCGTCCAGCTGAATTCGCACCGTATCGGCTATGACGACAGACCCGTCCAGCGATTCGATCTCGAGGGTCTGCGTAACGACGTCAGCCAGTGCGGAAACGCCTTCCATGTCGAACCGGAGGGGACGCACCGGATCCACGATCCGGATCAGCGGGAACCGGCCCGACAGCTGCCGAAGGAGAAGCTCGCGCTCGTACCGGTCGGGTCCGACCGGGCGGATGCGCCACAGGCGGTCACCTCGCAGACCCTGCTGGATTGCGCTGTCCCGGGCCGTCCCCGTGAGGTCACGGGCCCAGGGTACGTGGACCTCGATGTCACCTTCCTGAACTTCCACATCGAACAGCAGGACCCGGTCACTTCCCTGCCGTCCATCGTCGATCGAGTCCGGCTCGACCCGCTCTTCGTCACCGAAGGTCCGATCGAAATTCCAGCGTCCGTCTTCATGCTGCCGCAGGATGAGATGCACCCGTCGCATCGTGACCGCGTCGAACCGGAACGTGCCGACGAGCAGGCTGAGAGGATTGTAGTGGAGCCTCACGCTGTCGATTCCGACGAACAGGCGTCCGTCCGGATCCGTGATCTCGAACCGCTCCAGAAGCACGTGCGACAGGAGATTTCCGCCGAGAATCGGGCCGATCCGGACTTCTCCATTGACAGTGCCGGCCAGGGCCCCCTCAACCAGGTCGGCGACCGCCTGTCTGCCCACGACCGTCTGGCTCACGAAGACGAGTGCTCCGGCCCCGGTGAGGAAGGCGAGCCCGATCAGCCCCAGCGCTACCCGGGTCAGGGACCCGGCCAGCCTTCCGAGCCACTGACCTGCCCGCGACAGAACGGACCTCGGCGCCTCGGGTGCGCCCGTCGAGCCGGCGGAGGCCATCACCATCTCAGAACGCCTCGCCGATCGAGAACTGCAGCTGGATCCTGCGCCAGAATTCGGTGAACAGCGACGGATCGTCCCATGCATATGGATCGTACCGTACCGGATCCTCCAGCTCGACGATCTCGCCGGTCTCCGATCTTACTGCGACGACCGGCTTGAGAACCTGGCCGGAGGGGTTGAAGCCCAGGTCCATGCGCAGGGGTCCGATGGGACTGTTGAACCGCACTCCGACGCCGGGCGTGGCGATCAGTGAGGCCCGCTCGTCGAAGCTCCTCCACACCTGTCCTGCATCCACGAACCCGACGAGCGTGAACTTCGCGCTCAGCGGAAACCGCACTTCGAGCGATCCCTCGAGCAGGACGTTTCCCCCGATGGGGCGCTCGTCGAATGCGGTCGGAGGGAGTGCGTCCGCGCATTCCTGCAGTTCCTCGGGCGTCAGAAAGCCCGAGCCGCAGTCGTCCAGGTCCGACATCACCAGGACCGTGGGGCCGAGGAGATTGAGTCCGAAACCACGTACGCTCACCGGACCGCCCGAGAAGAATCGCTTGGTCGGATGAATGATCTCGGTGTCCTCGTCCTCGCCGCCGAACACGGTGCCGGACATTCCGCGGACGCCTCCGAACAGGACCCGCGCTCCCAGGAC
>JAENXO010000283.1 GCA_016649455.1 Gemmatimonadota bacterium
CTTGGGGCCCTCGAAGAACTCGGCGCGGTCACACGGGAGGAATCGGGCTGGCAGCTGACGGGCGCCGCCCGGGCCCGCCTGCTCGACGCTGAAACGCCGGACTACGAGGCAGACAGTCTCGTGCACTGGATGCGCACGATCCGCCGCTGGTCGGCGGAACTTCCGGAGACGGTGCGGACCGGAGAGCCGGCGACGAAGGACTCCCCGGCTCGCGGAGCGAAGCAGGGCAAGGATCTCGAAGCATTCATGACGGCCATGGCCAACCGGTCGCCCGACAACGTCACAGCCGTTGCGGACGCGGTCCGCGGTGCGGCGCCCGACGCCAGGACTCTGCTCGATGTCGGGGGAGGACCCGGCGTGTACTCCCGAGCCCTGGCCGACCGAGGATTCGAGGTGAGCCTGCTCGACAGGCCGGAAGTAATCGACCTCGTCTCCGAGGCATTCGGGCTCGGCTCCGACGAGCGCATTCAACTCGTACCCGCGGACTTCCTGCATGCCCTGCCCGAGCAGTCGTACGACGTCGTACTGCTCGCCAACGTGACGCATATCTACGGTCCGGAAACGAACGCGGAGGTGTTGCGCCGGGCGGCGGAGAGACTGAATCCCGGCGGTTGCGTGGCGGTCGTCGACTTCGTGCGCGGCATATCCGAGTTCGCCCCGCTGTTCGCGCTCACCATGCTGCTGAGCACCGACGACGGGGGCACGTGGTCCCTGCCCGAGTACACCGGCTGGTTGCACGACGCCGGGCTGGAACGAGTCCGCTGCGCGACCATCGGGCCCGATTTTCAGATGATCACGGCGGTGAAGCCGTCGGAAGGGAGAGCGCCGGCGTGAGCGCAGATCCGTGGCTCGACTCGGCCGCCCGGGTCGCCGAGTGGATTTCGGACTATCGGAAACGCCTGCCGGAGCTTCCGGTCCTCCCCGACGTCAGCCCGGGAGACACCCTGGAACTGCTGCCGGCGGCGCCACCCGAGGCACCCGAATCCCTCGACGACATCCTGTCCGATCTGGACCGGATCATCGTGCCCGGCCTGACGCATTGGAATCACCCGGGCTTCCTCGCCTACTTCTCGAGCAGTTCATCCGATCCCGGGGTCCTGGCCGAGTTCATCGCCGCGGCTTTGAACGTGAATGCGATGCTGTGGAAGACGGCGCCATCGGCGTCGGAGCTCGAAACGAGGATGATCGAGTGGATGCGCCGATTCGTGGGGCTGCCGGATCTGTTCGAAGGCGTGATCCAGGACACGGCATCGAGCTCCAGCTTCACGGCACTCCTCGCTGCGCGGGAGCAGGCACTGCCGGGAAGCCGCACCGAAGGGCTCGCCGCCCGGGAACCTGGAGTTCGACCCCTGGTGTACCAGTCGGACCAGGCCCATTCGTCGATCGACAAAGCAGTCATCGCGGCCGGAATCGGGTCCGACAACATCCGCCGCATCGAGTGCGACGGTGTATTCCGGATGCGACCGGACTTGCTGGACCGGACCCTGGCGTCGGATCTGGAGGCCGGACATCTGCCGGTCATGGTCTGCGCCACGATCGGCACGACTTCCAGCACGAGTATCGATCCGGTACGGGCCATCGCCGATATCTGCGCCAGGCACGGCGTGTGGCTGCATGTCGACGCCGCCTATGCCGGCCCCGCGGCCGCTCTCCCGGAGCTGCGACCGCTGTTCGAAGGCTGGGAGCGCGCGGACAGCATCGTGCTGAATCCTCACAAGTGGCTCACCACGCCGATCGACTGCAGCGTGCTCCTGTTTCGCGATCCGGAGGCCGTCCGCCGTTCGCTGGCTGCGACGCCCGTCTATCTCGAGACCGGAGTCGAAGCAAGGAACCTGATGGACTACGGTCTTCCGCTCGGACGGAGATTTCGGGCGCTGAAGCTGTGGTTCCTGTTTCGTAGACTGGGGGCCGAGGCGCTGCGAGACATGCTGCGGCGACACATCGACCTGGCGAACGGGTTCGCCGACCGGGTTCGGATGGACGACAGGTTCGAGCTGGTCGCGCCCGTGCCGTTCAGCACGGTGTGCTTCCGGGCGATACCGCCTGATGCCGACCGATCTGCCGGGCCGGCGATCGATGGCTCCAGTTCTTCACGGGCCGACGACTGGAACCGGTATCTGCTGGATGCGGTAAACCGGCGCGGACGAGTGTTCCTGTCGCACACCGAACTTTCCGGCCAGTTCGTGCTCCGGCTGGCCGTCGGAAGCGCCCACGTGAGGGACGAAGACCTCGAGGCAGCCTGGACCGAACTGACGCATGTGTACGAAGATCTGCGGACCGACTGAATTCCAATTGGGAGGAAATCGATGCTCACCGAAGGTGATCTGGCGCCGGACTTCGAGCTCGCGACGGATGGTGGAGGCTCAACACAGCTGTCTGATCTGCTCGGGAAGCGGGTCGTGCTGTACTTCTATCCCAAGGACGACACCTCGGGGTGCACGAAGCAGGCCTGCGGCTTCCGGGACTACCAGGCCGGACTCGCAGAACAGAACGCGATCGTGATCGGCGTCAGCCCGGATGGAGTGGCCTCGCACGACCGGTTCCGGGACAAATACGATTTGAATTTTCCGCTCCTGTCCGACCCGGACCACGCAGTCGCCGAAGCGTACGGAGCGTGGGGAAAGAAGAAGATGTACGGCCGTGAATACGAGGGAATACTGCGGTCAACGTTCGTGATCGACGCAGAAGGGCGGATCGAAAAGGTGTACTCGAAGGTGAAGGCCGTCGACAACCCGCGGCAGGTCCTGGAGGATCTCTCATCGTGACGCGCGCGACGGGATCGAGGGGCCTGCTTCTGTCGATCTCACTCCTCGGCCTCGGCTGCGGAACGATCCGTCCGGTCCACCTCACTGCCCAGGAGCCGTACGTGGTTCCGGCGGACCAGGAGGTGGTCCTGCAGCGAGCGGACCGGGCACGGGTGAAGGGAGACTCGGCGGCACCGATCCGGATCGTCGAGATCTCCGACTTCGAATGTCCGTACTGTGGACAGTTTCACGTTGAGAGCTCCCGGATCATCGACAGCCTGTACGTCCAGTCCGGAATCGCGCGCTATCTGTGGATCTCGTTCCCTAACTCGACTCACCCGCGGGCCTGGCCGGCCGTAGAGGCGGCCTTCTGCGCCGGCGCAGCCGGCCGTTTCTGGCCGATGCACGATATCCTGTTCGAACGCGTCGACCAGTGGAAGAAGGCCGTCGACCCCGTCGGCCTGTTCGAGCAATGGGCGGCGGAAATCGGCATCGACGTGGAGAGCTACGGACTCTGCCTGCGTAACGACGTCACCGCGCCGCTCCAGGTTGCCGATTACGACTCAGCGCTGCGGTCCGGGATCACCAGTACGCCGTTCTTCGTGGTGGGCGACAGCGTGGCGATTCGCGGTGCGGTGTCGATGGAGCGGTTTCGGTCGGCCGTCGACAGCGTGCTCATAGCAAGGGGCCTGGAGACGCCTTGACCCTCCTGACCCGGAAGATCGACTGGATTCTCGTCCTGGCAGTGGTCTGCGCCATCGCCCTGGCGGCGGGCGACGCCGAGGACTTTCTCGTCTACTACGACGCCGGGGCCCGATTCCTGTCCGGCGGGTGGGCGAGCGTGTACGAGGGATAGGCACTCACCCCGTTCAAGTACCACCCCATATTCCTGCTGCTGTCCCTGCCCTTCTCCCTCCTGCCGTGGGTGCTGGCCAAGGCCCTGTGGGCGGGACTGAACGGGTTCTGGATCTGGGACAGCGCCCGACGCTTTCAGCAAACCGCAGGTCTGACGCAGAAGCAGCTGTTGATCGCGTTTCTCTTCGTGATCCACGCCGTGGCCTGGCAGTTCAAGTTTTCCAACGTCACCTTCTTCATCCTGTGGCTGATGGCCCTGGCGCTCTGCCGGAGACCCGGGATCGCCGGGGGATCGAGCGCCGTGATGATCCTCCTCAAACCGTTCTGGTCCCCGCTCCTCCTGCTGGCAGTCCTGGCGCGGAAGAAGAAGACGCTGGTGGTGATGCTCGGCGTGATGGTCGGCCTCAGCCTGGTGCCGCTCCTGCTGGGAAGGGCCTCCGTGTACTCCGGGTGGTTGGAGACCCTGGCAGATCCCACCCATGCGCACAATTACCCGAAGAACGACAACCAGGGCCTGTTCGCGATTGCCTACCGCAACCGGGCTGTCCTCGGGAGCTGGACCGGGTGGTTGTGGTTCCTGGGTTCGTGTCTGTCCGGGATCGCATGGGTGGTCACCGTGCTCTCGATCAAGCTCGATCGTTTCGAACTTGGTCTGCTGGCCATGGTGCCCTTCATCCTCTGGGCAGCCCC
>JAENXO010000479.1 GCA_016649455.1 Gemmatimonadota bacterium
GATCGGGCTGATCCAGGACGGACGCTGGGGCCGGGCCGTCGGCTACATCGGCGGCAGCGTGGCGCTCGGACTCATCGCCGTACTCGCCGGACTGTGGATCGCCGCGTCCCTGCAGCGCCCGGGAGGAGTCCCATGACTATGGAATTCGCCGGAGAACGCACGCTGATGCGGGTGTTCATCGGAGAGAGCGACCGCTGCCGTGCTGGACGGCACAAGGGGAAGCCCCTGTACGAGGCAATCCTGCTGATGCTGCGTGAGAGCGGGTTTGCCGGCGCCACCGTCGTTCGCGGCATCGCTGGATTCGGAGCGAGTGCCCGCATCCACACCGAGAAGGTCCTGCGGCTGTCGCTCGATCTGCCGATCATCGTCGAGGTCGTCGAGAGTGAGGAAAAGATCCAGGAACTGCTTCCCGAGCTTGATGTCCTGATCGGCGGTGGCCTGATCACGCTCGAGCGGGCTCGCGTGGTCCTGTACCGTCCGGCTGAGAAGACGGAGAACGCATGACCCGGCTCAGCGACGACATGCTCGCGGCCGCCCGGCCGATCTGGGAGGCCCAGCTCCATCACCCGTTCGTGCGCGGGATCGGAGACGGCAGTCTTCCCCCGGAACGGTTCGAGCGCTGGGTCCGGCAGGACTACCTGTACCTCAAGGAATTCGCGCGCGTGTTCGCCTGGGCCACGGCGAAGGCGGACCGGCTCGCGTCGATGAGCTGGTACGCGGCCGTGCTCGACCTCACGCTGAACACGGAGATGGCGCTGCACCGGGAGTATGCGGCTCGATTCGGCATCACCGAGGATGAGCTGGAAGCCGAGGAAATGTGGCCGACGACCCGCGCTTACACGGACTTCCTGGTCCGGACGGCGGCCGACGGAGACATGGTCGAACTGCTCGCGGCGCTGTTGCCCTGTGCGTGGGGGTACGCCTGGCTCGGCGCACAGCTGGCCGAGCTGGAAAGGCCGGCGGACCAGCGCTACGCGGACTGGATCGAGCAATACGCGTCGGCCGAATTCCAGGATGCGGCGCGGTGGCTGCGGGACGAGACTGAGCGGGTGGCGGGCTTCGTGAGTGACGCGAAACGGGACCGTCTCGTGGAACTGTTCGTCCTGTCGAGTCGCTACGAGCACAAGTTCTGGGAGATGTGCTGGACGGGAGAGAGCTGGTAGCGCCCCGGATCAGCGCTCAGCAAGGAAGGACGAGATATGGCCGGTGGAGGCACGAAAGCCGTAGTCGCTGCGATGATCGCCAACGCGGTGATCGCCGTGGCGAAGTTCGCGGCAGCCGCGATCACCGGAAGTTCGGCGATGCTGTCCGAGGGCATCCACTCGGTGGCCGATACCGGCAACCAGGCGCTCCTCCTGTTCGGCAACCGGCGAAGTCACAAGCCGGCCGATTCCCGCCACCCGTTCGGATACGGCCAGGAGCTGTACTTCTGGAGCCTGATCGTCGCGATGATCCTGTTCGGGCTCGGAGGCGGATTCAGCATGTACGAAGGATTCAAGCATCTGGGCCGCCCGGAAGTCCCCCGGGATCCGATCTGGATCTACTCGATCCTCGGGGTGGCGTTCGTCGTCGAGGGCATGGCGCTGCGCGTGGCGCTCGGTGAGCTGGGCGGAAGGGACCGCGGCTGGAGCCTCTGGAAGCGGCTGCGCGTGTGCAAGGACCCGCGCGTGTTCGTACCCGTGGCGGAGGATCTCGCGGCGTTGGTCGGAGTCGTGGTCGCGTTTCTCTGCGTGTTCCTGGCGAGGGCGCTCGACCTGCCGATGCTGGACGGGACCGCCTCGATCGTGATCGGGGTCATCCTGGCGTGCGTGGCCGTGTTCCTCGGCTACGAAACCCGGGCCCTGCTGGTGGGCGAGACGATCTCTGAAGAGCTCGAAGAGACGATCCGGCAGATCGTCGCCGACGATGATACGGTGCTGGAGCTGGTCCGCATGATGGGCATTCATCTCGGACCGGAGGAGATTCTCCTGAACCTCGGCGTGAAGTTCGAGCCGGGAGCCGGCGTGGAGAGCGTCGCCCAGGCCGTGGAACGGGTGGAACGCAGCATCAGGGCCGCCGATCCACGCGTGACCCGCGTATTCATCGAACCCGAGATCGCCGCGGACGAAGGTGGGCTGGAAGTCCCCTTCTAGCCGGGCCCGGCGCCGGGCAGCTCGACGCGGAATCTCACGATGCTCTCCACGTCGTACTCGTCCCGCAGCGTGCCGAGTACCCGGTCCCGAGTGAATACCGGACGAGGGCGGCTACTGAATCCGTCCGGGGCCCGGACGGCACCGAGGTAGCGGCCGTCCTCGTCGAACACGTCGAACAGCCAGGGCTCGTGCCACTCGTCCGCGATCGCGTCGGGCTCGCTCCGATCGTAGTCAGGGTCCTCCCGC
>JAENXO010000421.1 GCA_016649455.1 Gemmatimonadota bacterium
CGTAGGCAACAATCAGCACCCAGCCCCAGATCTTCTTCCAGCGGCTCTTCTCCGCCTTGGCTTCGGCTGGTTCCTGGATGGTGCCGGTGTCAGTATCGGTGCCTGTCATGGCTGGCCGTTCCCCGTGGAGTTCGGTATCGGATGCGTTTGCTGACGGCGTCGCGGCCATGGTCAGCCCGGCGACCGGTCCTGTGGCCCCGAGAACCCCGAGGACCAGGGCGGCAAACAGCAGACGCAATGAGTGCACGCGGAAGAAACTGCGATCGCGGCTCAGCATTTCGGTCGAAACCTCGCCTGGAAGAACCGCAGGTATTCGGGCTCGTAGGTGAACTCCAGCCCGCCGATCGACTCCCGCTTGTCCCAGATCTCCATCACCGATTCCGCCACCACGTCCATGTGCGCCTGCGTGTAGACACGGCGCGGGATGGTCAGCCGGACGAGCTCGAGCGCAGGTCGCCGGTTCTCGCCGGTATCCGGATTCCGGCCCGCCGACACGTTACCACGCTCCATCGCCCGAACGCCCGACTCGACGTACAACTCGGCCGCGAGCGCCTGGGCCGGAAACTCGTCCTGGTCGAGGTGCGGCAGGAATCGCTTCGCATCCAGAAACACGCCGTGTGTACCGATCGGCTTCATGATCGGAATTCCCTCGTCGGCGATCTTGTTGCCGAGGTAATGCACCTGTCCGACCCGTGCGTGGATGTGGTCGTACTGGATCGATTCGTAGATCCCGATCGACAGCGCCTCCATGTCGCGGCCCGACATTCCGCCGTACGTGTGGAGACCTTCGTAGATCACGACCATGTTGCGGGCCTTGTCGGCCAGCGCGTCGTCGTTCACGGCGAGGAAGCCGCCGATGTTCACGAGATGGTCCTTCTTCGAGCTCATCGTGCATCCATCGGTGAGATCGCAGATGTCGCGGACGATCTCTTCCATCGACCTGTCGGCCTGTCCCGGCTCGCGCTCCTTGATCAGCAGCGCGTTCTCGGCCACCCGCGTCATGTCGTGGATCACGAGAATCCCGTTCGCGTGCGCGAGTTCCGACACCTGCCGCAGGTTCTCGAGCGAGATCGGCTGGCCACCGCACATGTTCACGGTGGTGGCATCCGAGATGTAGGGGATCTTTTCCGCACCGACCTCGTCGATCAGGGCCTGGAACTTGTCCAGATCGACGTTCCCCTTGAAGGGGTGCATCAGGTCGGGCTGGTGCGCCTCGTCGATGATCACGTCCACGAACGTCGCGCCGGCCATCTCCTGGTGCAGCCGGGTCGTCGTGAAGTACATGTTGCCGGGCACGAAGTCGCCTTCCTCGATCAGCAGCCGGCTGATCATGTGCTCGGCCGCGCGGCCCTGGTGGGTCGGGATCAGGTGCTTGTAGCCGTACACATCCCGCACCGCGTCTTCGAGGTGGTAGTAGTTCCGGCTTCCGGCGTACGCTTCGTCGCCGAGCATCATTCCGGCCCACTGGCGGTCGCTCATCGCGCTGGTGCCCGAGTCGGTCAGCAGATCGATGTAAACGTCTTCCGAGCGAAGCAGGAAGGTGTTGCATCCGGCTCCCTCGATAGCGGCCTTCCGCTCGTCCGCGGTGAGCATCTTGAGCGGCTCGACCATCTTGATCTTCCAGGGCTCGGCCCAGGATCGTCTTCTCGTCGGCATGGGATTACTCCCCATTGCGGTGTTCGTGTTTCTGGGTCCTGCGGGCGAATAATGTACTGGTCTCGGCGACCTTTCGCTCGTGCCAGCGGCTGCCGACCTTAGTCGTTCTGGACCCGGTGTTTCATACCCGGATCCGGCAGGTCGCCACACCTCCGTACTTTCACGCTTCGAGAGGTAGATCATGAAAGGAAGCCTGGCGTTCGTCACCGGAGCTAGCGCGGGGATCGGAGAGGCCGTGGCGCGCAGATTCGCGTCCGAAGGTGCCGACCTCGTCCTGTGGGCGCGGCGGGAGCGACGTCTCGCTGACCTGCGGACCGAGCTCCAGGACGACCATGGCGTTAAGGTGCATACCGCGAGAGTGGACGTGCGCGACCGGGAAGCGGTGAACTCGGCAGCAGCGAAACTGCTGAGCGACATCGGGACTCCCGACATCCTCCTCAACAACGCAGGACTGGCCAGCGGCCTGTCGTTCATCCAGGAGGGAGATTACGAGGACTGGGACCGGATGATCGATACCAACCTCAAGGGCCTTTTATACGTGACCCGCGCGATCCTGCCGGCGATGGTGGAGCGAGGCACAGGACACGTAATCAACATCGGCAGCACTGCGGGCCACCAGGTCTACCCGAAGGGCAACGTGTACAACGCCACGAAATTCGGCGTGAAGGCGCTGACCGAGGGGATGAATCTCGATGTGGCGGGCACCGGAGTCCGCGTGTCGAGCGTCGACCCTGGATTCGTGGAGACGGAGTTTTCGCTGGTCCGCTTCCACGGAGACGAGGCACGCGCGGAATCGGTGTACGAGGGATTCGAGCCGCTTTCGGCCGCTGATGTAGCCGATGTCGTCACGTTCGTTGCGACGCGCCCCGCGCACGTGAACGTGCACGACGTGGTTCTACTTCCGACGGCCCAGCGCAACGTCTACGTGCTCGACCGGAAAGCGTGATACCGGGTTGGAACTGAATCAGACGAGCCCGAGCCGGCGAGGCCGACCGGCCGTGTGCAGGATCCGGGGCCACGGACGTCATGGGGGACGACAACGGATTCACAGGTCATTCCCCGCAAGGAGGCAGGCATGAGGAAGACGATCGTGGCCGGACTCGCGACGACGGCAGCGCTGCTCGCCGGGCCGCACACCGATCCCCGGCCCGTAGTCGCCCAGGAGGCCGGAAACCAGGAAGCGCCGGTGTACCGGTCGAGCGCAGACGAC
>JAENXO010000219.1 GCA_016649455.1 Gemmatimonadota bacterium
CCGTCTCCGACCGGGCACCGGACGGATCGGACTGGTGCTCGATCTCTCCGCGCTATCGGTGGTCGAGCAGCTGGTCCAGCGAGGAGTTGAACGGACCGGTGCGGGACGAGCTGGCGCGGATGTTCGGCGAGCAGCCGGGGGTGCTGGGCCCGATCGAGGGCTTCAGAGTCACGGATCACACCGAGAGCGGGAGGGTTCGCTCGGTCGCATTCTTCGGCCCGGGCGTCGAACTCGTGATCGAGAGGCTCGACATTCGATTCGCGCTTCGCGACCCGGACGGCCGGATCCTCGGCTCGACGGACTTCGACATCGTGTCGGGACGCAACGGCGAGTACGAAGTACATGGCCGGGGTTTCGGTCACGGAGCCGGGATGTGCCAATGGGGCGCGATTGCCCGGGCCCGGGCAGGCCAGACGTCGGAGGAGATCCTCGGTACATACTATCCCGGCACCCGGCTGAGCCGGGCATACTGATCAGGAACGGACAGCGATGAGGCAGCGTCGAGGACGGGCGATCGCGATGGTGACGGGAATCTTCCTGCTCACCGCGAGCGGCGATACACGTGGGCAGACGCTGGAGGATTACGACTACACCAACCTCGGCTTCAGGGCGTTCGGCGCCGAAGCCACGTGGGTGAACGCGACCCAGAGCGAGTCGACATTCGGGGTCGGAATTCGGGTCGACCTCGGGTTTCTCGGTCCGTATATCCGAATCGTCCCACGCGCGGCATGGTGGAGTGCAAACGTGACCGACTCGGCCGTGCGTGAGCTCGAGCAGCAGCTGGAGGAGGTCTCCGATCTCCCGCCCGGATCGATCAACCTGGGATCGCTCGAGCGGACCGCGTGGATCCTGGGCGCGGACGTGCAGTGGACGCTGCAGGACGCCGTCTTCGCTCCTTATCTGGGCGTCGGTCTGGAGGTGTATCTTCTGGACAACGACGGGGATGCGATCAACGGCACGTTTCTCGACAACATGGTGATTACGGCCGGCATATCAGGCCTGATCGGGGCCGAACTGAATCTTGCCGATCACTGGCGTGTGTACTCGGAGCTTCGCGGCACGCTGGTAACGGATGCGAGCAACGCAGCCGTGGCGCTCGGCCTCGCGTATCGACTCTGACCCCGGGGACCCCGATGGCGAATTCAGTACGGGTGGTGGTGCTTGGAGCAGGAAGCGCGGCACAGGTCGTCCATTTGCCGATTCTTAAACGGCTGCGCGATGTCCAGGTGGTCGGGCTGGTGGACACGCAGAAGCGCATGGCGCGGACGATCGCCGAGCGGTTCGAGATTCCCGAGGTAGGCGAGGATCTGGACGGTCTCGCGGCGCGAGTCGAGTTCGACGCCGTACTCGTCTGTGTGCCGAACCATGCTCACGAGGAAGCCGTGATCGCGGCGCTGGGGCAGGGGGCGCATGTGCTGTGCGAGCGTCCGCTGACCATCTCACGCGAGTCGGCCGTTCGGATGGTCGAGGTAGCGGACCGGGCACAGCGACAGCTTCTCGTGGCGAATAACCACCGGTTTCGATATGACGTGAGAGCGATCAGGCACTTCGTGACCAGCGGGGACCTCGGCTCGATCCAGTTCGTCCGCTCCACCTGGCTCAACCGGCGTTCGGCACGACCCCGGCACGGCTGGCGCAGGGAGCGCGTTCACGCCGGTGGTGGGGCCCTGATGGATCTCGGGGCCCAGGCGATGGACGTGGCCCTGTGGACCCTCGATTACCCGGACGTGGAGCGGGTGCGGGCGCGTACCTGGGGACGACCGGACGCGGCGGAGACCGGGGCGGTCGTCCAGCTGGCCCTGGCGGACTCCGTCACGATCACCGTTGAGGTCAGCTGGGAGCTCGCAGACGAGCGGGACCACCACGAGCTCTATGTCCTGGGAAGCGATGGGACCGCGGGTTCGCTGCCCCTGCGCGTGACGAGACGGGATTCCGGCGGGATCGTGGACGTCACCCCTCCGACGTCGCGACCGGCGCGGGCGCTGTACCAGGATTCGTATCGCCAGGAATGGGCGGAGTTTCTGAGGCACGTGCGCGGAGAAAAGCCGATCGAATCCCCGGTGGACCAGATTGCGCTGGCCGCGGTGCTGGATGCCTGCTACGAGTCCGCCGTCGAGGATCGCGAGATCGAGCTCTGACCGGGATCGATCAGAATTTCAGATCGTGCCGGCGCCGGGTGAACGCGTAGAATCCCAGCGCTTCCCGGCGCTTGCGATATCCGAGCAGGTGGAACACCTCGATCACGTACCACCGTGCCACCCTGCGGTCCACGATCAAGGTGTCCGGCCGCCTCCGGCTCCGCCGCACGCCGGGCATCAGCCGGGCCACGGAATGCAGGCGCAGATGTCTGAGCAGGCTCGACACGCGTAGCCAGGTCGGGCGCACCGGACGCACGACGAAGAATCCATCATCTCCCTGGTCCTGGTACAGCGGCAGAAAGATGCGCCCGTCCTCAGGAGCCAGGACCTCTCCTTCGGAATCGTCGGCCAGAGGCTGCCCGGCGCGGATCGCCTCGAAGTTCGGGAACCCGGGGCGCATCACGAATCCGTCACCTGGAGCAACTGCTTTGCGGGCACGGACCTCGAACACCGGGGGCAGGTCCCCCCGCGCCGCCGCGAGGGCCGCCACACGTTCCGCGTAGCGCGGGACGTCATCCGGTGTGAGGCAGCCGGCCTCGACGAGCGCGATCCACAGCACGTGTTCGTGGTAGTCCACGGAAGCCGGATCATCGTGCTGTCCGCCCTCGACCCCGACGGTGATCGGGCCCCGGGCATTCAGGAATTCCAGCAGGGCGCCGTGGATCTGCTCCTCGATGCCGAGGACGAGTGGAAGCTCCAGCTTCCCGGCGAACTCGCGATTCCGCAGCGTGTCACCGAGCGTGAAAAATGGAACGCTCTCGGATGAGGTGGTGTGAAGATCGAGAATGATCGCTTCGGACTCCCGGCCGCGCAGCGTCTCCTCGAGGATCTCGAGCAGTTCGAACTGCTCCCTCTGCTCTTCGTCCGTCTGCTGTGTTCGGATGGCGGCGATCCGACGACGGGTCCAAGAGCGATTCAAGTCGCTGACCAGGTAGCGACGACCGCTGGCGAGCGCGGCGAGATTTCCGGCGAGTCCCAGTATCTCTCCCCGACACGGCGGCGATTCGGAATCGAGAACCTGGAACAGTCGCTCGAGCGCCACGACTCCAGCGGGTTCGTTGCCGTGCAGACCTGCGATGAAGATGACCAGTGGACCCGGCCGGATACCGCGGTATCTGCCGACGACCCGCCGGGCGGGACCGGTGGTGTCTGGATGCGGGCCGGAGGGGGCGACCACCGTGGAGCGGGTCACTCCCGCAGCATCTCCTCGAGGAGTTGCCCGGCGATCCGCATGAAGTCATGCTCGGTCACGATGCCGATCAGTCGATCGTCCTGCACCACGGGGAGACAGGAAATCCGGTGCCGCCGCATCGTGTCGATCGCGTCGAGTGTGCTCGTGTCCGGGCCAACGGTCACCAGATCACTCGCCATGATCCGACTGACGGAAATCGGGCCGTCGTCTTTGCGGGCCTCATCTCCAGCCAGAAACCGCAGCAGCGGCCGGTGCGACACCAGGCCGACAAGCCGGTGCTCGTTGTCTTCTACCGGAACGTGGTGGATCCGATGCCAGTCCATCAGGTTCGCGACGAGGTCGATCGGCTCGTCCTCCCGCACGGTCAGCAGATCGGTGGACATGTACTGCTCGACCCGCAGGTAGCTCGGCTTCCAGCCGCCGCCCTCGGCAAGTGCCGCGCGGCGCCACTCGTGCACCGGAAGATGATCGGCCTGCCGGTCGACCATGGCGGCCACGAGAGCCGCCATCCGCTCATCGGGCGAGCCCTGGTCCTGCATGACCGACAGGGAGCCGAGCAACCACGCGGCACCGGTCTGCCGGGACTCCACTCTCCGCCTGATCGTCTGCAGGTAGCGTTCGATATCCGCCTCGTCGATCCCGCCGGCGCGCAGGCCGCGCTCAGCAGCCGGGACCAGGTGGGTCAGGATGAGATCCTGGGCGGTGTACGTCCGGCCTCCGAACCACTCCAGTTGTGCATCCAGTCCGTGCCTGGCGGCGGCGACGAAATTCGTCCGCACGGCGTCGAACGTGATCTCGGTTCTTACGTCTTCCACTTCGTTGGCAAGGGCGCTCACCAGTCCGAACCAGAACGCCGCGTTCGAAACCTCGTCCAGCACCGACGGGCCCGCGGGCAGGACCCGGTTCTCGATCCGCAGGTGCGCGATACCGTCCTTGATTCCGTAGCAGGCCCGATTCCAGCGGTAAACGGTGCTGTTGAACAGCTGAAGTGCCTTCAGGGCCGGAGCCCGCCCCGCGGCGATCGCTTCGAACGGATCCTCGTCGATCGCCTTTCCGAGCAGGACCTTGAAGCGGGAAATGTCCTCCTTGAAGATCTCGAGCACGGAATTGTCGACCCACTTGCGGCCGAAGCTCACACGCGGCTCGGTCTCCCTCATTTCAGAGATCGTCTGCCGGGTGTCGATCGACTGCTGGAATACCGCGATCCGGGTCTCGTGCCACAGTCGCCGCCCGAGCATCAGGGGAGAGTTCACGGCGGCCGCAAGAACCGGAGCCGCGACCGCCATCGCGATGTTGTACAGGCGCGGAAACTCCTCCGGACCGGCCTGGAAGTGTACCTGGAAGCTGGCGTTCGCCGCCTCGAGCATCACCGAGTCGTGAGTGATTCGCAGCTCATCCGTGCCCTTGATCTGCATCGTATACGGGCCCCCACGCAGGCGGGTCAGGGCCTCGTTCAGGGCGAAGTAGCGCTCCGCCGGGACCATATTCTCCAGTGTCAGGTCCGACTTTCGCAGCGTGGGCAGGGTCCCCGTGAGAACGACCCGCGCTCCCAGGTCACGGGCCTGGGCGTCGACTGCTGCCAGGACGCCGTGAAGCCGGGTCTCGATCGTGGAGAGACAACCGCCGCCGAACACGAGTGGTCGGAGATTGCATTCGAGGTTGAAGCGGCCGATCTCGGTCGTGACGCGCGGGTCGTCGAGGCGTTCCAGAAGTTCCGTGGCGATCGGAGCGGGCCGCCATTGATCGTCGACCAGGAACAGCTCCTGCTCGAGACCAATTCGTCGGATGCCTCGCTCCACCAGGTCGCCCTCGAGCAGTGTCTCGAGGGCCCGTACGTCGCGAAGGAGCGCCTGCGTGAAGACGCGCAGCTCCGCTCCTTCCAGCTCGAGTCGGGATTCCTTCTCACCCAACGGCGACCTCCTCGGACGGC